>URTG01000001.1 GCA_900550705.1 uncultured Eubacteriales bacterium
ACGGATGAGGGTGACCCTCGTACCAGACGCACCGGCCCAAGGGCCAGATAACTCCTACCTCATCCCTCCTAACTCCTAACTTCTAACGTCTGACTCCTAACTCCTCGTCAAGTCCAGAATCCCCCGCACCATCCTCGTCGCCCGGCTCTCCGGGGCCAGGCGTTGGACCAGCTTGGCGGAGGAGAGGGTCAGGGTGGGGATTTCTAAAGTAGTATCCCCGGGAAGCTCGTCCACCAGGGCCTGGGCGGCGGCGTGGAGGACGGCCAGGGCGGCGGCGGGGCTGCCGTGGGCGGTGAAGAACTGGGACAGGACCAGGGCGTGCTCCCCTGCCGGGGAGACGACGGCGCAGGCGATGGGCGCACCGGAGCGGTCCAGAAGGACCACGCTGGCCCGGGGCAGGGCGCGGCGCAGCTCGGAGAGGGAGACATCGGCAATGCGGTTTTCCTCCAGGGTGCGGAGCAGCTGGCGGAGGGCGTAGTCCGGCAGGTCGGCCAGGGCGCGGAGGGCGGCCCCGGCGGGCAGGGGGACGGCCCGCTTCAGCAGGGGGCTGTCGGCCGCCTGGGCCAGGGAGAAGGTCCAGGACACCACCTGGTCCGCCTCCTCCAGCACAAAGCCTGCCTGCTCCAGAAAGGGGGCCAGCCCCTCGACCTGGGGGGAAAACAGGGCGGTGAGACGGCGGACACCGGCCTCGGTCCAGGACTGGACCGCCTCCAGCAGCTCCATCAGCAGGGTGCCGCCCAGGGCGCGGCGGCGGAAGGCGGGGGCCACATAGAGACTGACCAGCTCCAGGGTGTTCTCATCCCCGGCGGCCAGACGGGCGCAGACGGCGGCCCGGGCCTCGCCCTCCTCCACCAGGGCCAGGCCGAAGGCGTCGCCGGTCTGGATGGCCTCCACCGCCTCCGCCGTCAGCAGGGGGGCGGTGTGGGCGGCCTGGTCGGGGCCGATGGCGTAGAGGGCCACCGGAGGCAGTGCAGCTTGGGACATAGTGCTCCCTCCTTAAATTTCGGGGTCGAAGTGCCACCATGAGCCGGCGGACTCGTGGAGCAGCTGAGACAGCTCCCGCAGGCCGTCCTGGTCCAGCTTTTTGCCGGTGAGCATGGACATGGCCTGCTTGGCATAGGAGTCGCTCATGCCGTCCGGGCTGTTGTACCAGCTGGCCATAGCGACCTCCAGCAGCATCATCCACTGGTAGATGTTGTCGGCGGTGGTGTGGGTCAGGTCGCACTGGCGGCCGCCGTATTTGTTGCCCACCTCGTCGGTGCGCTGGCCGCCCAGGCTGGAGGCCTTCTCCGCCGTGGCGTGAATGTCGTGGGTGTGGCCCATCTGATTGGTAACGCCGTAGTGGTCCGACTCCAGGCCCATCAGAATGGCCCCGTAGTGGGAGGCGTCCGCCTCTTTATACATGGAGTAGAAATGGCCGCAGGAGCCGTCGTTCAGGATGGTCTTGCCGCTGATGCCCACGTTGCCCAGGCCGCCGATGGCGCAGTCCATGCCCCGCTGACCGACGAGATTGAACAGCACCTTCTTCTCCTTGCTGCCCACGCCGGCCTCGTTGACGGTGCGGCGGCGGATGGAGTGGGTGGAGCTGCCCCGGGGGTTGTCCTGGGCGGCGTTGTGGTCGGTGTCGGTGAAGAGAATATGATACATGGCCTTCTGGCAGAATTCGCTGTTGGCCCCGTCCCCCTCCTGCCGGGGCAGGGTGAAGGCCACCCGGGAGCAGTGGCTCAGGGCCACGGCGATGGACTTGTCCCAGTCCTCGCTCCGGGCGCTGCCGTCGGCGTTGCTGGTGACCTTCTGGAAATTGGAAATCTGCATCAGCAGCAGCCGCTTGGCGATTTGCACCTGCTGGTAGCGGTTGGCGTTGATGGTCTTCTCCGCGTCGGCATCGGGGTCTGCGGCGCCGCGGGCGGCGCAGGCCTCCCGGACCACGGCGTAGTCGGGCTTGGTGGTCAGGGTGGCGGTCATAACGGCGGTGGACATGGCCTCGTCCAGCGCCTGGAAGAATTTTTTTAGGCCGGGGGAGTACTGAAATGCGTCGTCTCGCTGGGCCAGGGACAGGGCCAGGCGCAGGCCGGGGTCCAGCAGCGCACTGACGCCGGGGCCGGTGCGCTGAATCTGCTGGCAGATGTCCTGGGGGTCGCTGTCCTCGGTGATGTGATAGGTGCGATCCAGCCTGGATATGGCCTGAGAGGCCACGATGTTCCGCGAGATGCCGTCCAGATTTTCAAAATTGGAGTAGTCCCCGCGGTCCAGCACCTGCTTCAGGGTGTCGCCCCGGGTGAGGGTGGAGTGGGGCAGCGTCTCGTTGGCCCAGCGCTCCACCCCCTCCCGGGTGCGGAATTGGGGCAGGGTCTTCAGGTCGGCCTCGCTCATCAGCCGCTGCTGGCGGCTCAGAGCCTGATAGGCCTTCTTCTGCCGCTTTTTCTCTTTATAGCCCACCCGTTCCGCCCGGGGGACGGGGCCGCCCGCCACAGGGACGTCGGGGGGCAGGGCGGCCAGGTGGCGGAACATCCCGTCGTACACCGGGGTGTCGGTCTGGACCTGGCGGACCTGCTGGGGGGCCTCCATCACCTGGTTGACCTGCTGCTCCGCCTGCCTTTGTCGGAGCTCGTGGAGCACCTGCTGGTGCTGCTGTCGGTATTGCTGCATCTGCTCATTGTCGGGGCGCGGCATAGGAATCCAGCTCCTTTCCCACAAAGAATTCTGTGTCTTGATTATAACGGATTGCGAGGGGCGGCGCAAGAGCGGCGAGACCCCGGAACAGGCCCAAAACCCGCAAATCGTTCTGGGAGAAGAAGTCCCTCTGCCATTTTTTAGAAGACCTTTAGGAAAAGAAGACGAAAAAATGGTATAATACAGTCGAAAAGCAACAGACAGGCCGGAACCGGCGTGGAGATAAGGATGGTGCTTCCATGGAAAATAACCAGCTGCTGCCCTTTGAGCGCAATCGCTATTACGTTGGAAAACTGCTGACCTCGGCCGACTTTCAGGCGGAGCAGGTCTATCACAATCACAAGCGCCGCTTCCTCAACGAGATGCTGTTTGGCAGCGGAATCGTCTGCGGGCTGGATGTGTACAGCCTGGACGACCTGTCCATCATGGTGGACTCGGGCGTGGCGATAGACGGCTGCGGCCGGGAGATTGCCCTGGAGACCCCTGTGGTGCGGAAGCTGTCCGCCGTAGAGGGGTTCGAGGGGCTGGAGACCGAACGGGCCACCCTGTGCCTGCGGTATGAGGAGGAGGCCGTCCACCCGGTGTACACCGTCCGGGGCCAGGAGAGCGGCGAGAGCTATGAGTGCAACCATGTCCGGGAGGGCTGGCAGCTCTTTCTGCGGGACAGCAGCGCCGTGCCCCCTGCGGAGCCGCCGGAGCCGGAGTTTCTGTCGGTGGCCCAGCTCTACGCCGACCAGGACTACATCGTCACCTGCGCCATGCCCGCCCAGACGCCCTGCGGGGCCGCCGTGCGGTTGGAGGTGCGGGTGCGCCGGGTGGGGGAGAGCGCCCCGCCCCTCACCCTGAAGACCGCCTTGCAGATGCCCGCCTTTGTGGGGGAGGACGGCGGCCATGAGCTGATGCTGGAGCTGCTGGACCTGGCCCCGGAGGGCGAGGTGGTCCTGAGCCGGACCCTCATCGCCCAGGCGGCTCCCGCCCCGGAGTCCGTCCTGCTGGCCGATGCCTCCGCCATCCAGGTCCGGGTGGGAGAGGAGCAGCGGACGGCGGAGGAGAACTTCGCCCTTCGTGTGGCGGTGGTGGAGGCCACGGCGGAGCAGATCGTGGACCACGCGGCGGCCTCCGCCAGCCTGGAAATGCGGAACGCCGCCGGGGGACAGGACTATGTCCCCCTGGCGGAGATCGTTTTGCAGCGCACCCGGAACGCCTACTTAATGGAGAGCATCCGCACCAACGGCGTGCGGCAGTATATCCGCACCGCCGCCTCTGACGCGCTGCGGCAGGAGCTGGCGGGCTGGTTCCGCCTCCCCCGCGCGGCCCAGGCGGCCGCCCCGGCGGCGGTCCGGACGGAGCCGGCGGCGGAGCGCCGCCCGGAGCCTATCTACGCCACCGGCGTGTGTGAGATCCCCCTGGGGGCCAACCTCCGCCGGGGCCAGGTGGCCTACTCCGACGAGATCGTCCACGGCCTGGGGCCGGGCACGGTGTTCGTCACCGTGGGGGCGGAATATCTGGCCGACGACCCCAAGCTGGGAACGGCCGCCCGGAGCACCGTCTACGGCAGCGTGGCCCTGTTCACCCAGGAGCAGGCCCCCACCGTGGCCGCTGAGACGGCGGTGAAGGTGATGAACGACCGGGGCAGCTTTGTGGTGGCGGCCCGTCTGCTGGAGGACAGCACCCAGGTGGTCCTCCCGCTGCGGTGGGTGGCCGTGCTGCTGCCCAGCAGCGAGAAGGAGAGCAAGCTCCAGAAGCTGGCGGGCAAGAGCATTGCCGCCATCCAGCCCACCGTGGTGCTGGCCACCCGGGAGAGCCACTTCTTTAATGTGCGCTTCAACAATATGGAGCCCTGTACGCTGACCTACGAGCTGTCGGAAAAGGACTCGGGTGAGATCACCTCCGACGGCATCTACACCGCCCCCGGCCGGGAGGGCGTGTTTGAAATCCGCATCTCCTGCGCGGAGCAGCCGCTCATCTCCACCTACGCCTACGCCGTGGTGAAGAAGCGGGACGCCCAGGAGGAGGGCCAGATCTAAATTTTTAGAAATACCGCGCCGGAGGGGGGCAGAACATGGTTTATTACGCGCAGGGAATGGAGCTGGAGGTGGTCTCTCTGATCCTCCGGGGCCGCGCCAACGACGTGGCCGTCTGCCGGGACCGGCTGTCGGCCTCCGGCGCGCGCTACACGCTGCTGGCAGTCCACGACCGGGACTGCGCCCGCCGGATGCTCTCCGTTCTGGAGGACGGGCGGCGGACGGAGGAGAGTCCCTGTCTGCGGTGCTTCGCCCAGAACGAGACCATGCTGTTCCTGTTCCCCTATCGGGAGGAGCGGAAATTCTCCGCCTTTGCCGCCGGACAGATGACCAGCCCCTCGGCGGGGGAGACCATCTGCATCCACCTGGTGATGGAGTGCCTGTCCGCCGGGCTGCCCTGGCCCCTGCTGTATCTGGTGCTGGAGCAGGACGGGGTGCAGATCGCCAAGGACAACACGGTGTATTTCACCCTGAATCTGGACCTGGCGGAGCTGGACCCGGAGCGGACGGAGCGCAGCTGCGTCTCCCGCTGTGCCCAGATCATGCTGGACCTGCTCAACGGCCCGGTGGCCGGGGGGAAAAAGCCCAAAAAGCTGAAAAGTCTGGAGCTCATCCGTAAAAAAATGAGCAAAAACGCCTACACCGGCTTTCCAGAGCTGTATCAGGACATCCAGGTCACTGCCCTGCCCCGGGAGAAGCAGTCGCTGAAAGGCCGGCTGACCGTCTTCTGGCGGGAGAATCGGGACCGGCTGTTCCGTATTCTGCTGGCGGTGTCCATCGTCCTGGCGATACTGGCGGTCATCGTGCTGGTGTCCCAGCTGGTGTTTGGCGATGTGCCGCTGCTGCGGCTGTTCCGACACACCTTTGATGTGATCGGAACGGAAAATCTTCACCAGGGAGGACGGGTATGAAACGAATGACTATCCTGCTGGCCCTGCTGCTGGCGGGAATGTTGACCATCACCGGTGTGCTCCCCTGGGGCCTGCCGGAGCCGGAGCAGCTGGTGGCCGGACCCACCCGGTGGGATAACGGCGACACCCTGGTGGCGGAGAACCGCACCGCCACCTCCCGGCTCTATACCCTCCGGGAGGACAACGTGGTGGGCCTCTATGAGGAGCCCCGGATTCAGGGCGGCCGGGAGAGCCGCATCGCCCGGGCCCTGGCCACCGGGGAGGGGGCCTGCTTTGTCCGGGTGCTGGACGGCGGAGCGGACTGGCAGCTGGTGCAGCTGGACCCCGCCGGCAAGGCCCAGGTGCTCCACGCCGACACCTTTGAGGACCCGGTGACCGTGACCGGTCTGCGGGCGCAGGGGGCGTCCTATTGGATCACCGGCGTGGGGGAAAACCGGGCCATCTTTGTCTATGAGTATAACGAGTCCGAGGGGGTGAAGCTGCGGATGATCCTGCCCGCCTGGTGGCTGCGGTGGACCGTCTCCGCCGAGTATGACGGCAGGAGTGACCGCATCCGGGCGACCACCGAGCTGGGGGACCACTGCTTTATGACCCCCGACGGGGAGCGCACCTATTCCGACGACGCGGCGGAAGCCCCGCTGCCTACCCTCCGCACCCAGGGCGGGGGCTGGCTGCTGTGCAAGCGGACCCCGCTGCTGGCCGCCGCGCTGCTGTGGCTGCTGGCCGCCGCCGTGGTGACGGCCGCCGTTGTCCTCAGCCGCCGGAGCCGCCTCCTGGCCGACCGGCTGACCGCAGTGAGCGGCGCGGCCGCGCTGCTGGTCCTGCTGACGGCGGCGGCCGGGGTGTTCGGCACGGTGTGTGCCGCCAGCGGTCTGCTGGCCGCCTGGAACGCCGGCCGATGGGCGCTGACGGCGGCACTCCTCCTGTGGTTGCTGCTGATGCTGCTGATGCGGATGACCGCCGGGCAGATCACCTGCCCGGTGGCGGCCATGACCCGGCAGATGGACCGCATTTCCGACGGGGACCTGACCGCACGGGAGTCCGCCTCCGGCAAGGACGAGCTGTGCCGGATGGACCAGTCCCTTCAGCTCATGTGCATGAATCTGTCGGTGCTGAACTATGAATCGGCCAGCACCGTCCGCGCCTACCGCCGCTTTGTGCCCGAGAAAATGGCCCAGCTGCTGGAGCGCCCGGTGGCGGAGGAGATCCAGCTGGGCGACACCCGCCGCATGACCGGCAATGTGGGCCTGTTCTCCATCGGCAACCGGGCGGAGGCCCGGAACAGCCTGGAGGATGCCGACTTCGTCCGGTTCGTGAACCACAGCTACGGTATTTTTCACGATTGTATCGCGGGCAATCGGGGCTGGATGCTCTCCGGCGCCCTGAGCCTTTCTGATATGGAGGCCCTGTTCCCCAACGCAGCGGCCGACGGCGTCCGGGCCGGTCTGGACTTTCTGGGCCGGCTGCGGGTGGGGGCGGAGGAGAAGATCCCCGAACCCCGGGCCTGCCTGATCCTGCACAAGGCCTCCTTCCTGTACGGCGTGGCCGGGCAGGAGGAGCGGCTGTTCCCCTATCTCTCCTCGGCAGAGCTGGAATTTCTGGGGAGCTACGCCCCCCGCCTTGACCAGGCCGGGGTGCGGATCGCAGCCACCGAGGCTTATTGGAAGCAGCTGGCCGACGCCGGCTTTGCCGGGCGGTACATCGGCTTTGTCTCCGCCGGAGAGCGGGGCGGGGCCTACAAGCTCTATGAAATTCTGGATGCCTATCCCGAGCTGGAGCGGGACCTGCGCCGGGGGTACGACGCCCGGTTCCAGGAGGCCATCAATCTCTTTTACCACAACGACTTCTACCTGGCCCGCAACCTGTTCTCCACCCTGCTGCGGGCCTGCCCGGGGGACGGAGTGGCCCGCTGGTATCTGTTTGCCTGCGAGCGCTTCTTCAACCAGGAGAGCGGCGAGGAGCCGGATTACAGTCTCTTTGGCGTGGAGGAGTAACAACCGCCCCGGAGCGGGGCGTTAGGAGGTGAGAAACGTGCGAAATCTGTTCCGTCTGCTGCTGGCCTCTGCCCGGGCTAAGGTCATGCCCCTGTGGATCAAGCTGCGAATGTGGACCTCACCGGCGTTTCTCAAGGCCCAGGTCCTGGTCCGGATTCGGGAGTTCTTTGCCAAGCTGCTGGACGTCCGGCCCAGGAACAAGCGGGACTACTACCCGGTATTCCACTGGCTGGTCAGCAAGCGCCTGGCCTTTGCCCTGGCCATCGGGGTGGGGCTGGTGTCGGTGCTGTACATCTCTGCCATGGTGCCCGTGGGCCTTTGGAAAAGCGGCGGGGGTGTACCCACCTATCGGTATCGGTCCATCCCCCTGAAATTCCACCAGGGCACGGTGAACATCCTGGGCAAGGGGGGCTATGTGGCCTACACCGGCGAGGTGAAGGACGGCGCGGCCAACGGCCAGGGGACGCTTTACGACGCCGACGGGAGCACCGTCTACTCCGGGGAGTTTGCCGACAGTATGTACAACGGCCAGGGGACCCTCTATTACCCCAACGGCAGCCCCCGCTATGTGGGCGGCTTTACCGACAACGAGTATAACGGCACCGGCAGCAGCTACCGCCCCAACGGCACCATGGAGTACAGCGGTGACTACGCCGGCGGCGACCGCACCGGCAGCGGCACCCTGTATGACGGGGTGGGCAGCCCGGTGTTCCAGGGCAGCTTTGTCCGGGGGGAGATCGTCTACCACGACTTCCTCACCCGGCCCACCAGCCAGGTGCCGGAGCTCTACTCCGGCGACAGCCAGGTCTATCAGAGCGACCGGGAGTACTGCGTGACCATGCCGGACATCGACGCGGTCTACGCCGTGAAGGACGGCAGCAACACCCTGGACAACCAGTGGACCGTGGACCGGGTCTATGTCCTGCGCCGGAGCGTGCCCCTGGAGGACGGCGCCTGCTCCAACTTGCGGGAGCTGACCGAGGCCATGGGCCAGCCGCTGTACTTCGGTACCGCGTGGGTGAATCTGCCCGAGGCGGTGGCCTGGAACCAGGCCGCCCGGAAGGACCCGGACCACATGACCAAAATTCAGATCGACGCCGCGGCCGGCCTTGAGGACGTCTTCGACGTCTCCGGCTACGACCAGGATTTCCAGATCTACATTTACACCTTCCGGCAGAACGAGCTGCTGTATACCTTCTATTTCACCGGCGCGGGGGAATCGGAGTTTGTGATGTACGCCATCGAAAAGGCCTGATCCAGAGAACACCCAGAGAGGAGGCGAGGGGCCAGTGAAAACCAGAACCGCCGGGCGGCTGCGCCGCCTGTGTGCCCTGGCGCTGTGCGCCGCCCTGGTCACCGCCTCCATGGGATGGAGCAGCGGGGCGGCCCTGAGCAGCCGGACCCTCAGCCTGGAGCAGGCCCAGCGCATGGCCATCAGCAGCAGCAGCGCCATCCGCAAGCAGAACAACCAGATCATTCTGAAGCGGATGAAGTATGTGGAGGCCGTGGAGGGCATCCGGGCCAAGGTGAAAAACCTGCGGAGCTTCCGCTGGAGTCCCCTCCTCAGCTTCAAATTCCCCCAGCAGCTGGACCTGACGGAGGAGTACGACCTGAACGTCAAGCCCCTCACCATCCAGACGGAGATCGACACCCTGAAGCACCGCCTGGACGACCTGAAGTATGAGGTCACCCACCAGGCCAACCAGAAGTATTATGAGGTCTACGCCTTGCAGCAGACCACCGCCTTCACCCAATCCCGCCTGGAGGATGCCCAGACCCAGCTGGCCCGGAACAAGGCGGCCCTCTCCGGCGGAAAGGCCACCCAGAGCGACGTGGACCGGGCGCAGAAGTCGGTGGACACCCTGACCAAGAGCCTGTCTGCCCAGCTGCGGTCCTTTGAAAACGCAAAGACCGGCCTGTCGGAGCTGATCGGCGTGGACGTGAGCGTGGGCTACACCTTCGCCAACGGCTTCAAGACGGCGGCCATCCCCCGGGAGCAGCTGGACAGCCTGACCCAGTACACCCTGGATCACGACCAGTCCTTCTACGAGGCCAAGGCCGCCACCTCCACCGCCAAGCTGAACGTGGATTCCTATGAGAGCCTGATGCGGGGCCAATACGGCTCGAAGATGAACATCATTCAGAACTACATCAACATGGCCAAGCAGGGCATGGACGTGGACTACGGGGCCTTTCAGATCAAGTATAAAGAGATGCTGAACAAGCTGGATCGGCCCTGGGCGGGAAAGATTCGCATTTTGTTCTTCAAATTCACCAAGGAGTGGTTCAAGGGCGAGATCGACGGCACCCGATACATCGAGGACGAGATGTACGCCGTCTACACCGCCTGCATGGAATACGGCAACGCCAAAAAGGACCAGGATACCCTGGAAAAGGACCTGCGGACCCAGGTGCGGGACGGCTATGAGAACGTGGTCACCGGCTGGAACACCTATGAGACCCTGCAAGACCTGGCCGCCGAGGCTAAGGAGAGCCTGGAACGTCTGCGGGTGCTCAACCGCATGGGCAAGGCGGACTACACCGAGGTGGCCGACCAGCAGGAGGCCTATCAGGTGGCCCAGCAGGACGCCCTGGACGCCTTGAAGGAGTATAACAACACCCTCAGCGAGTTCGACCGCCTGACCTGCGGGGCGGTGAGCAAATATCTCAAGGGCACCGGCCTGGGGCTGGACACCGGCGAGGGCGGCGACGCCTATGCCATTCTGGACCCCATCCACGACCCCTATTACTACATCTACACCAGCGTGGCCGACCTGACCTTCTACCTGGGGGTCAGCCTCCCGGAGGGGTATGAGCCGGCCATCGACAGCTTCGAGGTCTGGTACGCCGGCACCCAAATCGGGGAACGTACCCCCGTGGGCACCGAGCTGCACCACCTGGCCCTGGACTACCAGGACACCAGCCAGCTCACCCTCCGCTTCTACCACAGCGGGACCTTTGTGGACGAGTGCGACATCGACGCCTCCGTCCCCCGGGACGTGCTGGACATCCAGAAGGCGGAGACCCCCGACCCCGCCGCCCAGCGCAGTGTGGGCAGCTACACCGTCACCACCACCATGGAGGGCGGCGTGTCCGTGTCTGAGCTGAAGCTCACCCTGAACGCGGTGGAGCACGCCGCCTCCTACACCCTGACCTATGGGGACCGGCAGGTCTACACCACGGAGAAGCGCCCGGTGACCCAGTCCTTTCCCTATCTGACCCTGCTCATTGCCAGCCTGGAGGATGTGACCGCCACCCTGTATGACAGCGACGGAAACACCCTGATGCAGGTCCGCTTTGAGCCTTCTACCCAAGAGCTGATGACCGCCGCCAACGCCTGAGAGAGGAGGACCCCACATGGCAAAGAAATTCAATCAACGCCGCTGGGCCGTCCTGACGGCGGCGGTGCTCACCGCCGGGGCCCTGCTGCTGGGCACCCTATACGCCCAGGGCTTCTGGGATGAGAGCCGGGCGGTCCACATCAACGCCCGGACCATCGAGCCCTCTACCCTGGCCATCGGCACCCACCTGATTCACCTGTCCGCCCTGAGCGACAGCGTGTATGAGCTGGCCCAGACCTCGGCGGAGGAGTCGGGGCAGGACCAGATCTACTACAAGTCTGAGCTGGGGGGAGACGCCTGGTTCAATATCTCCTCCGCCACCTCGCTGGAGGACATCACCACCGGCGGCGCGCCGGTGACGGATGAGGAGATCGAGGCCCTGTACTTTACCTATCACACCAAGTCGGACAAAATCACCTATGACCTCCGCACCGGTCAGGCGGTGAACCTGTTCGACATCCGGAACCCCTATGACCTGGAGAGCCTGGACGAGCTGTCCCCCCTGAAAATGCGCTACGACCAGGTGCGGGAGACCCAGGGGGAGAACGACGCCACCCGCCGCATCGACCAGATCTGGGCCACCCCCGTCAGCGGGGCCGACGGCCCGGCGGCGGTGCAGGACTGGGACAAAAAGCTGGCCGCCCTCCAGTCCTATCTCACCGTCCTGTCGGAGCACGGGGCGGATTCGAAGGAAATCGACCAGGTGAACACGGTGATGGAGGCGGCGGATGCCGCCCGGCGCTATGAGGTGTTCACCGTGCTGGAGCCGGTGCTGTCTGACTATCTGGACGAGCTGGGCAAGGGCAAGACCGTGTCCATCACCACCGGCGAGGGGGACGACAAGACCACCGTGGACCTGATGGAGAACGACCCGGAGCTGATGAGCGCCGTGTCGGAGAGCCTGGGCAACGTGCAGGATGCGCTCATCACCTACGGCGGCAAGATGCTCACCCAGGGCGAGACCGTGATGAGCCAGACGGAGTACGCCTTCGCCAACGACCTCATTGCCCACGCCGAGAGCGGCGACCACGCCGGCTGCGACGGCGACGTGCAGAACCTGATCCTGCTGAGCAATATTCAGAACGACATCATCTCCGACCGCCCCCGGGAGCTGGCCCTGCTGGAGAACACCCTCCTGCCCAAGGCGGGCTCCGCCTATCAGCAGATTTTGGGCCAGGGGGAGAGCGCCGAATACCGGGCCGAGGTGGCCAAGCGCTCCGCCCAGGCCCTTCTGGACAGCCTCATCAGCGGGAATGAGGGGCAGGTCAATACCCGCCGGGGGGAGCTGGAGTTCCTCATCGAGGCCAAGTGCAGCCGGATCGACGCGGCCAGCGGCATGGACTTCATCGACCAGCGGCTGGACCTGACCAACAACAGCTACGCCACCGTCATTCCCGACGATGCCTTTGCGGAGACCAGCCGGGCCTCGGTGGATACCCACATTCAATTCCTGACCCAGAAGCGCCGCGCCCTGGAGCTGGCCAGCGGCGGCAATGAGATGGACGCCCTGGTGGCCGAGAAGGAGGATTTGCAGACCCAGCGCCTGGCCGCCCTGGACAAGAACGACCTGGCCGGGGCCAAGGCCCTGGCGGAGCAGATCTCCGCCGTGGAGGAGCAGATCCGGACCATGGAGGCGGAGGCCGCCGCCCAGATCGCCGACGGCCGGGACAAGGTCAAGGACCTGGAGGCCCAGGCCGCGGCGGACCCCGGCAATACCGACCTGCAAAATCAGCTCAGCGCCGCCAAGGCGGAGCTGTCCAACCTGGAAAACAGCCTGTCCGACGGCTCCCTGGGGGCCATGGTGGCCCAACTGAAGCAGGATGCCCTGTCCGGCCTGTCCGACGGGGACAGCGAGGGCCAGGCCGCCGCCGCCAACGCGGTGGATGCCCTGTCCGGCCTGCTGGCCACCGACCCCAAGCTGGTGCTGCCGGCCATGCAGGAGATCTACAACCAGCTCCTCCTGTCTGACGGGGACCAGGATATGATCGACGCCATTGAGCAGGCCATTCTGGACAATCCCAACGCCCTGCGGGACGAGCTCACCGCCGCCCAGCTCCAGCAGATCGCCCGGGACTATTTCGCCGAAAACGGCGGCGGAACGGGCAGCGGAGGCGGCTCCGGCACCGGCGGGACCGGGAGCGGAAGTACCTCCGGCAGTGCGGGCTCCGGGACCGGGACCACCCCGGGCGGAACCGGCACGGACGGCGATTCCGCAGACCCCAACGGCGGGACCGACGGGTCCGGCACCAACTCTGGCACCGGCAGCAAGACCAACCTGCTGGGCACCGGCGGCATCACCCTGGCCGCCGCCCGGGAGGGCACGGTGGAGCTGGCCGCCCTTCAGCTCTATTACGATGAGACGGGCAGCCGCGCAGCGGGCCAGCGCCTGGCCGCTATGGCCCAGAACCAAAAGAGCCTGGGCAACCCCATGGTGTTCTCCTCCCTGCGGGATGGCAGCGGGGAATATGTCCCCCTGTCCGCCGTGCAGGCCCTCACCGGCCGGCGGTATGTCTGGAATAAGAACGCCTCCCTGGGTGTGCTGGCCCGGGGCAGCGATTACTACGGCTTCACCGTCTATTCCACCCAGGTCCAGCGGGACCGGGACGGGAACAACACCGAGACCATGGCCCGGGCGGCCAAGTACCAGAACGGGGTCTATATCCCCGAGGAATTCGCCTTTGACCAGTTCCAGGTCCAGGCCCTCTATCTCTCCGGCACCGCCCTGGGCTGCGCCGTGGACGACGCGGCCCTGACCCAGGCCCAGGCGCTGTTCGCCCGGTTCCTGGCCGGCTGAAGCGGGACAAAGAAGGAGTGACGTTATGGCGGACTATCCCATCATATCCGATGTGTCCCAGCACATGGTACGCATTCTCCGGGAGAAGATGTGCCCCGAGCCCATCCCATCCCCCAACAATATTTCGGTCTCCTCCCCGGCGGAGCAGGACGTGGACTACATCCTGGGCCTGTATCTGTATGACATCCGGGAGGAGGGCGAGGTGGCCGTTCCCTCGTTGGTGGGAACGGGCCGCACCCGACTGCGTCGGCCCCCCAGGCCTTACAGCCTGTATTATATGCTGTTTATCAACGGCTCGTCCCAGATGGGACTGAAGGCTGCGGATACACAGAAAATTCTGGGCCGGGCGGCTCAGATTATCAACGACGGAAACGCCGTGGACCCCCGCCAACTGCAAAGCTGGCTGGAGACCCAGGAGCCGCCCATCATCTTCTCCCCAGCAAAAATTTCGTTGGAGGACAAGGTGCGCGTGTGGTCCGCCATCAACAAGCCCTATCAGGTGAGCTTGTTCTACAAGGCGGCCCCGGTGTTCCTCTCCAGCGAGATTGTGGTGGACCCGCCCCGGGTCACCGAAGCGGAGTTTACCATCGGGCTGCTGGACGGAAGGGGGGATGGATAAATGGAAAAAATCACGGTGTTCACCCACCGCCTGGACCTGGCGGTCCGGCTGGTGGACACCACCTCCGGCCGGGGAGTATCCGGCAGCGGCGTCACCGTCCGGGTGGACGGCGTGCCCGTCCCCTTCGACGACAAGGGGAGCGGTCTGCTGAGTATGCAGAATTTGGGCACGCGGCGCTTTCGGCTTGAGATACGCTCCCCAGCCTATGAGCCGGAGACGCTGTCTGTGGACCTGGACACCCTGGGAAAGGGTCTCCCTCTGCTGGAGGTGCAGCTCATCCCCGGACCGGGCTACCCCGGCGGCGTGGAATTTCAGACCCTGGCGGGCACTCTGCCCGGAATTCAGAGCCTGTCCGCCGTCCGTCTGGGGGACAGCGCCTGTCTCATCCGGGCCTTCGACCCCCGCAAGCGGCTGGTGACGCTGTTCAACCCCCACCACCTGGCCATGGACCGCCGGTTCTACGCCCTGGTGGACCCGGACAGCGGCGTCTGCGAGCCCTTCGAGATTCTCCGCACCGTGAACGACCAGACCGTAAAAATCGACCGGGTGCTGGAGACGGCCTTCCGCAATTACTTCCCCATCACGCCCACCGTCCGGGGGCGCTGCCGACCCGATGGCCGGTACTGTCTCCGGGTCCGGGAGGAGGGGGGCGACGGCCGATGGCTCGTCCGGTGGGAGGGGGCGGACGGCCCCCACTTCCGCACGGTGGACTTCCGCCAGGAGGACCACCCCTGCTTAGAGGAAGGAGGCGGCTGAGTTGGGAATCCCCGTTGTGACCGGGGGGACCTGCCTGTGTACCATGGGCACCTCCCCCGGACAGATCACCCCCACCAACCAGATGAACCTCCGCATGGGCGGCAAGCCTGTGGCCAGCATTGCCGACTGCGCGCCCATGAGCAACGTGGGCACCTGCGGAATGTGCAGCTCGCTGGCCAATCCCGCAGTCGCCGCAGCCACTGCGGCCGCCCTGGGGGTGCTGACCCCCCAGCCCTGCGTTCCGGCGCCCGCCGGCCCCTGGTCCTGCCCCGGCAAGGTCCGGGTGGGCGGCAAGCCCGTCCTCACCAGCGACGGCAAGCTCACCTGTGCCTACGGCGGAACCATTTCCATTATGAACCCCGGCCAAATGACCGTGAAAGTAAACTAACATCAGTTTGTGCAACAATGAAAGGAGGAAGATTTCGGGACCCGCTCCCGGAATCGAGAAAGTATGGCTGAATATCTGTCTCCCGGCGTCTATGTAGAGGAATATGAGTCCTCCCCCCGCGCCATCGAGGGCGTTGGCACCAGCACCGCCGGCTTCATCGGCATGACGGTGAAGGGTCCCACCGCAGGCAGTCCCTCTCTGGTCACCAGCTTTGCCGACTATCAGCGGCAGTTCGGCGGCTACCTCAGCGAGTACACCCACGGGGAGTACCGCTACCTGCCCTATGCGGTGGAGCAGTTCTTCACCAACGGCGGCACCCGCTGCTTCGTCACCCGTGTGGTCCCCGACGACGCTAAGGTGGCCTCTGCCAAGGCGGGCATCCTGTCCCTCCGGGCCGCCAACGAGGGCAAGTGGGGCAACCGTATTCTGGTGAGCCTGACCACTGTGAACAAGCGGAAGATGCAGCTCATCGCCAAGGAGGGCGACCTGGTCTACACCGCCAAGAGCACCGCCGGCTTTGCCGAGGGCGACCTGGTGGAGTTTGCCGGGGAGCTGAACCGCATTTCCGCCCTGTTTGAGAACACCGTCACCTTTGAGCAGGCCTTTGCCGGCGACCCGGTGGACACCGCTCTGGTGCCCAAGGCGGTGCTGTACTCCGTGGAAATGGACCTGACCGTCCGCTATGAGGGCGAGACCGAGGTATACTCCGGCCTGAACCTGAACCCCACCTCCCCCAACTATGTGGCCGAGCAGCTTAGCGCCAGCGCCCTGCTGGCCGTGGAGGATGTGGAGGCCGCCCCTGAAATCGCCAACCCCGTCACCCTGATTCTGGGGGAGGGCAAGCTGGCCGGCACCCTGGCCTTCACCGGCGGCAGCGACGGCTCTGTGGAGGCCGTGAACGCCGGTACCTTCATCGGCGAGGACAAGGGCCCCGGCAAGCGCACCGGCATCCAGGCCTTCATCGAGAACACCGTGGCCAGCATCATCGCCGTGCCCGGCGTCACCATCCCCGAGGTGGTGGTCTCCCTGGTGGCCCACTGCGAGAACCAGCAGAACCGCTTCGCCATCCTGGACATCCCCAAGGATAAGGTGAAGGTGAACGACGTGCTGGAGTACCGCGGCATGGTGGACTCCACCTATGCGGCCATGTATCACCCCTGGGTCCAGGTCTTTGACCCCGTGACCAAGAAGCCCGGGTTCGTGCCCCCGTCCGGCGCAGTGGCCGGCGTCTATTCCCGCACCGACGTGACCCGGGGCGTCCACAAGGCCCCCGCCAACGAGGTGGTCCAGTGCACCGGCCTGTCCGTGGGCTACAACAACGGCGAGCAGGACATTCTGAACCCCGCCGGTGTCAACCTGATTCGCGCGCTGCCCGGCCAGGGCATCCGCGTCTGGGGCGCCCGCACCGCCAGCTCCAACGCCAGCTTTAAGTATGTCAACGTCCGCCGCCTGTTCATCTATGTGGAGCAGTCCATCAAGGCCGCCACCAACTGGGTGGTGTTCGAGCCCAACAATTCCTCTCTGTGGGCCCGGGTGCAGATGACCGTCTCCTCCTTCCTGGAGAATATGTTCCGCGCCGGTATGCTGGCCGGAGAGTCCCCCGCCGAGGCGTTCTTCGTGGACATCGGCCCCAGCACCATGAGCCGGGACGACATTATGAACGGCCGCCTGATCTGCGAGATCGGCATCGCCCCCAGCCGCCCCGCCGAGTTCGTGATCTTCCGCGTGACCCAGTTCACCTCGGAAGCCGGCGGCAGCGCGGAGTAATTCCCCGTATCCCACCCGCCGCCCCCCGCAGCCCCCGCCGTCCCCGGCGGGGGACCGGGGCGCGGAGAAACATAACGCGATAAAGGAGATTTGATTATGGCTACCGATATGAACAGCGCCGGTATGGCTTATCCCTTAACCAAAATGAACTTCCTGGTGTCCGTGCCCGACCTGACCGGCACCATGGCCGCCTTCAGCGAGGTCACCGGCATCGAGGCCAGCGTGGACGTGGTGGAGTTCCGCCAGGGCAACGCCCACTCTCTGGCCCCGGTGAAGATCCCCGGCCTGGTGAAGCACGGCAACATCACCCTGAAGATGGGCTACACCATCGGCAACGGCTTTAAGAAGTGGATTCAGGACTGCGTCAGCGAGACCCGCGGCGCCATCCCCCGGAAGACCGTGACCATCGAGCTGCTGGACATCCGGGACGGTTCTCCCAGCTCCGCCTATACGACGCTGAAGGGCGACATCACCTGGATTCTGAAGGAAGCCTGGGTGACCAAGTACTCCGGCCCCGATCTGAACGCCTCCGCCAGCGAGGTGGCCATCGAGACCGTGGAGCTGGCCTATGAGGAGCTGACCATTCCCGGCTGATCCCGGTGAGCGCGTCCGGGGCGGGGTCCGCCCCGCCCCGGATAGGAAGGTGGAACGAACATGACGACTGTATACGATTTTGAATTGCCCAAGGGCTTTGTGGACCAGCAGGGCGTGGTCCACAAGCGGGGCAAAATGCGCCTGGCCACCGCCGGGGACGAGATCGCCGCCACCCGGGACCCCCGGGTGCTGTCCAATCCCGCCTATCTGACCATTGTGGTCCTGGCCGCCGTCATCACAGAGCTGGAGGGGCTGGACGCCGTGGTCCCCTCGGTCGTGGAGCGGTTCTTCACGGCGGACCTGGCCTTTTTGCAGGATATGTACCAGCGGATCAACAACGTGGAGCCCCCGACGATGCAGGCCGTCTGTCCCGACTGCGGCAAGATCTTTGAGGTCCCCATAAATTTTACGCGAGAGGGATAACGCTGTATCCCAAGGAGGAGCTCTACCGGGAGATGGGCTTTATCTCCTATTATTTCCACTGGAGCTCGGCCGAGGTCATGGCCCTGGACCATGCCACCCGCCGCCGGTGGTGCGAGGAGATCTCCTCCATCAACAGCAGTCTCAATCCCTCCACGAAGAAGAAGGAAAAGAGCATTCTGGAATTTGGCCGGCACTGACCGGGTAAGGAGGCGCGGCGATGGCCAGCATTACCGATCAAAATTGGGTGGTGTGGAACCAGGGGAAAAACCCGCTGGTCAATTTTAATTTTATGCTGCGCGTGGAGCTGGCGGTGGACCTGCCCTGCAAAAGCGTCCGTGCCTTCAGCCGGGAGCTGGAGTATGACTACATCCAGGAGGGCGGCCTGAACGACTATGTCCATATGCGCCGCAAGCCCATCACCCGGCCCTTTACCCTGGAGATCGAGCGGTATGTGGGGGTGGATTACCTGGACCCCCTGCCCCTGGGTACCGATCTGACCCTGCCCGTGCTGCTGTTCGTCAGCCGGAATCACGACCAGTTCATCCCCGGCGTGGTGGCCCGGACCTATGTGTTCACCGGCTGCACCGTGATGAAAAAGACCTATGGCGATCTGGTGGCCGACCAGTCCGGTCTGCTGGTGGAGACCACCACCCTGGGCTATCGGGAGATGCTCTGCGTGGACATCCCCTGGAGCGAGGTGGGGGACAATATCTCCAAGGATGTTAAGACGGTCCCCACCGCCGCCCGGACGCTGGACAAGTCCGCCGCCGAGCTGAAGGCCCTGGGCAACGAGCTCTATCTCCAGGCCCAGGCCGCCAAGGAGCAGGCGGAGACGGCGCTTTCCGCCCAGGATGCCCAGGCCCTAATCGACGAGCTGACCGGCACCCTTGCCGACCTGCGGGCCGCGGTGGACAAGGGCGGCAGTCTCGTCCAGGCCGCAGACCGGGCGGAGGCCGGACGGAACGGAGCGGGGGGACACCCGAAAACGGAGCTGGCCGACCAGGCCCAGACCGCCGCCCAACAGGCGGAGAAGGACTTCCGGGCGAAGGAGCAGCTGGCGCAGGAGGCCGACGCGGCGCTTTACCGGGCGGAGGACGCCCTCCGCCGGGCCAAGGAGGCTGTGGAGGGCCCGGAGGGCCGGGTGAAGGACCGGACCGCCCAGCTGGAGCAGGACGCGGCGGACCGGAAGGCGCTGGAGGACAAGCTGCCGGAGGACATCCGCACCGCCGCCGCCGCCCAGACTGCCGTTGCTGCCGCCCAGCAGGCGCGGAACGAGGCGGAGGAGGCCCTGGCCGCCGCCCAACAGGCCAAGCAGGACGCCATCGCCCAGGCCCAGCAGAGGGAGGACTACGCCCCCGCCCGGGAGAAGGCCGCCCAGACAGCCAAGGCCCTCACCGCCGCCCAGCAGGAGCGGGACCAGGCCACCCAGGCGGCGGACACCGCCCGGCGGGAGTATGAGGCCGCCCTGCGGACCTGGCAGGAGCACCAGAACGACCAGCTGGAGCGGGCCGCCGCCCGCACTGGCTCCTATGAGGACCAGCTCCGCATCGCGCAGGACGGGCTGAAGCACATCCAGCGCCAGATGGACCGGAGCCGACAGACCTTAGCGGCCCTCCCGCCGCCGGAGACCGCCGCCCCGGAGGACGAGGCCGCGCGGGAGCGGGAGACCGCCCGCCTGGCCCAGCTGGAGCAGGAGCAGAACGCGGCCCAGGCCAAGGTAGACGCCGCCCAGGCCGAGGTGGACCGGGCCAAGGCGGAGGAGAAGGCCGTGCAGGCCGCCGCCCAGGCCGGGCCCCAGGACGGCCGGGTGCTGGACTGCAAGGAGGCGCTGGACGCGGCAGAGGAGAAGCAGACCCGGGCGGAGGAAGCCCTGTCCGCCGCCCAGGCGGAGGACGAGGCCGCCCGGAGCGCCCTGCAAACCGGGCTGGACAAGGAGTCTGACGCTGTGGAGCAGGGGGAGCTGGGCCAGGCCGTAATCGCCGCCCAGGCCGCCTTCACCGCCGCCCAGGCCGCCCTGGATGCCGCCCAGACCCAGCACCAGACCTGCCGGGAGCTGGAGGCCCTGCAAGCCCGAATCGACCAGCACACCCAGGAGCTGGAGGAGGCAAAGCAGGAGGTCCAGTCTATCCGGTCCGGCGACCTGGCCCAGGCGGAGCAGGCCGCCGCCGCGGCCAAGACCGCCCGGGACCAGGCCCAGAATGACCTGGACCAGGCCGCCGCCGCCCGGGACGCGGCCCAGCAGGCCGCCCAGACCGCCCGGGACGCCGCCGCCCAGGCGGAGCAGGTCTATAACCAGGCCCAGGCGGAGCTTCGCAAGGCCAATCGGCAGGTCAATCCCCTGCAAAACAGCCTGACCAACCTCAAGCTGCGGAAGGACCCCGCCCTTCAGGCCCAGAAGGACTGCACCGCCCAGCACGACCTGTGCAAGCAGGCCAACGACGCACTCCAGGCCATGCCCGACGACGACCTGCCCCAGGTGAACACCGGGTATGAGTCGGTAAAAAAGCTGTCCAAGCAGACGTGCTTCCACCAGCGGCAGGTCCGGGAGTTGTGCCAGTATATGGAGAACGCCCGGAGGCTGCTGGACGAGGTGCAGCTCCCGGCGGCGGAATAAGCCGGGCGCCGGAACCAGGAGGACCCTATGCTCACCATCAAAGCCCCCATTCAACTGCATATCACCCAGAGCCTGACGGGGAACGCCGACGCCTTCGGCCAGCGCATCCGGGGCAATTACAGCCTGATGGGAGCCAACTTCGGGGCGAAGGACCTGCTGTTTCTGCTGTCCGCCCCGCCAGAGCTGCCCGACGACCTGGGGGGCATGACCACCCTGGTGAATCAGCAGAGCAATGTGAATGTCCGCAGCGTCACCATGGACGTGGTGAACAACGTGGTCAACCGCATTCTGCTGGACGGCACGGAGCAGTTTACCTATCAGGACCAGGTCTATCTCACCACGGTGCTGAACCGGCTGGGGATTACCAATGTCCAGACCTTTCTGGGCCAGGTGCGTCAGCTCCGGCTGGAAAACGAGAGCACGGTCCACCTCACCCGGCTCTACCGGGCGGAGCTGGCCCGCATTCTCCAGCGCCAGGCCGCCGGGGAGCCGGTCCCCGCCCTGCCTCTGCCCGCCCCCGCCGGGGAGGAGGAGTCCTCCCGCCCCCAGGACCCCCGGGTCACCCTGTGCCTGGACATCCTGAACCGGCTGGATGCGGCCAACACCTTCCAGACCCTCCACGCCTTCCAGCGCAGCTGGTCCGGCGGGGAGAACGTGTTCCGCAACCAGGAGCTGCGCCTGTCGGAGCAGCTGCGGGTGCAGAACGTTCTGGCGCTGACCCAGGTGCAGCAGCGGCTGTATGAGCAGCCCGACCTGCACCTGACCTACCATCAGAACGCCTACGAGACCGGGGCCGTGCCCGAGGTGCCCACGGACGAGGAGCAGGTCCTCTCCCAGGCGGCGGCCGCCGCCCTGGTCAGCGCGGTGGACCACACGGTGGTCCAGGTGCTCAACCGGCCGGAGCTGCGGCGGGAGCAGTGGGTCCAGCTCCAGAACGCCCTGTGGCAGACGGCGGAGACCACCCTGGCCCGCTTTGAGAGCTATCACAGCCAGCCCCAGCCCCCGGACAACCTGACCCAGCGGACGGAGGAGACCTGGAACCGCTATGTGCAGGAGCTGCAGCACTACGAGACCCTCCGCCAGTCCATCTACCCCCGGGCGGCGGAGCAGGTCCGTCTTCCCGGCGGGCGGACGGTGGAGAGCCACACCCACCTGACCCACCGCACCGCCGAGACGGAGCGGGAGGAGGTCCTGCGGGACCACACCGACGCGGTGCACACCCAGGAGCACCGCACTGACACCCTGGAGCGCACCCGCGCTGAGCTGCTGCGCCAGATTTTGCAAGAGCAAGGCGGAGAGCGCGAAGCCCCCGCCGCCGCCCCGCCCCCGGCGGGAGAGGTGCTCCAGCCGATCCTCCACCGGGAGACCCGGCAGGAGGGCGACCGCTCCTTTGCCCAGCAGAACACCCAGCTGGTGTACCACACCACCGGCGAGGGGGCAGAGGGGGAGGAACCCCAGCCCCCGGCCCGCCGGGAGATTTCCCTCACGCCCGGCGAGGACACCCCCGCCCTCACCCCCCAGCAGCGGGAGCAGCAGGCCCAGGCATTGCGGGAGACCATCCTCCGCCAGCTGCAGCCCGGGAGCGTGCCCCCCATGTCCCCGGCCCAGCCCCCGGTGACCACCGTATTCCCCGCGCCCCCGGAGGAGCGGGGGGAGGAGCCGGAGCAGGTGCCCTCCGCCCACACCCGGGAGACCGTGGTGCGGGAGACCTATGGGGAGCGGGAGCACCGCCGGGAAATCGCCCAGCGGACCCTCCGGGAGGTGCTGGAACGGGCGGCAGCCCGGCCCGGCTCGGTACCGCCGCCGGAGACCACTTGGAGCCTGACCCAGGACCGCCGGAGCACCACCACGCAGCTGGTCCACCCCGCCGTCCGGGAGACCCAGACGGTGGAGACGGAGCAGACCCGTCTGGAGGCCCTGGTCCGTGATGTGGAGCGTCAGCGGCTGTGGACGGAAAAGCCCTCGGTCCGCACGACCCTCCTCCACCGGGAGCACCGGGACCTGGAGCGGGAGCGGGTGACCTCCACCACCCGGGTGGAGGGTATGCCGCCCACGGGATATGCGCCGGAGCCGCGTCCCCTCTCTGTCCCGGACCTGCTCCGCCGGGCGGAGCCTGTGCCCCCGCCGCCTCCGGCGGCCCCTCTGCCCCTGACGCCCCGGGAGGCGGAGGAACAGGCCCCGGAGACCCTGGTGGAGGAGCTGCACCGCATCGACCAGCACAACCGCACCGTCCTTCAGACCCTTCAGGCCCAGGACCGGCCCAAGGCGGCCCTCGCTCCCACCGGTCCGGACCTGCCCCGCACTATGCGGGAGGCCCTGCGGGCCTTGGACCAGCCGGAACAGGTCCTGCGAGAGTGGGCCGCCCGGCGGGAGGCCCCGGAGTCCCCCGCCCCCCTGGCCCTCACCCCCCGGGAGGAGGCCCTGCTGGAGCAGGCGTCTCCCGAGGAGCGGGCCGTCTATCAGTCGGTGCTGGCCTATCAGAAGAACCCGGAGCAGGCCATTGCCCAAGGGTTGCTCCGCCCCGGGACCCTGGGGAATCTCCACGGGGCCATTCAGCAGGCCGCCCAGGACAGCGAACCCCTGGAGCTGGCCCACCCCGGCCCGGAGGCCCAGGCCCAGCGGGAGCAGCTCCGGGAGCAGGCCGAGGCGGTGCTGGAGCGCTTCCAGCACCATACGCCCGCCCCGCGGCGGATGGAGACAGAGTCCGCCCCGCCCCCGGCGGTGAAGATTGTCCACAAGCAGGCGGCTCCCGACGTCACCGAGGAGCTGCTGGAGCAGCTGAACCAGCAGCGCACCCAGACGACCCTCCGCAATGAGAGCCGGGAGGAGGTCACCCGCAGCCAGAGCCATCAGGTGGATGTCCACCAGGTGGAGAAGAAGGTGGTGGCCCAGACCACCGAGGACATCACCGAGCTGGTGAACCGCACCCTGGCCCGGCAGATGCGGAGCATCTCTGACCAGGTGTACCGCCAGATGGAAAAGCGCCTCCAGACGGAGCGCAGCCGCCGGGGCAGATGGTAAGATAACAAGCAGTCCGGAAGGAGGGACCCTGAATCATGGCAATGGATGTGTTACAGCAGGCGAAGGCGTCCCTCACCGGGAACATCGAGACCGCCCTGCTGGTGATTCACGACTACCGGGACAAGGCCGCCGAGCTGAAGGCGGAGGACGAGTCGAAGGGACCCGGCCGCCTGGCCACCCTGGCCGCCCTGGGCCACAGCCGCATGGAGGCCACCGCCCAGGCCTTGCAGACCGGTACGGCCCCAACGTATCCGTACAGCAAGGACCGCATTCTGCGGGTGCAGTTCAACCCCTCAGAGCTGACGCTGAACGCCTCCGCCGTGCCCAAAAGCGAGCAGGACGCCACCACCGGCCGCAGCCGCACCATGGCGGTGGAGACGGCGGAGCTGAATCTGACGGTGAAGCTCTATTTTGACGATATGCAGACCTACGACGCCTTCCTCTGGGATAAATTTACCCTGGGTCTCTCCGCCCAGACCGCCGCCAACGCCGTGAAGCTGGGCAAGAGCCTGGCGGGGAAGGAGGAGGTCCACAGCGTCCAGCGCCAGGTGGAGGCCCTGGTGGCCACCCTGCGGAACGCCTATACCCGGACCATCAGCTTTCGCTGGGCGGATTTTTCCTTCATTGGCCAGCTGAATACCGTCCGGGCCAACTACACCATGTTCTCCCCCTCGGGCCGGCCCATCCGGGCCCAGGTCCTGCTGCGAATTCAGCACGAGATGGACCCCACCATGCTCCAGGGGTGGTATAACAGCTTTGACCAGGCCTTCGGCGGCGACACCAAGAACCTGGTCAAGCCGGAGCAGGACCGCAGCGCCCTGCTGAATTTAAGCCTGTAAGCGTGGAGAGAGAAAGGAGGGGACCGCCGTGGCCCTGAGCGACATCGCAAGCGCCGCCAAGGGCGGCGTGCAGAAGGCCCTGCTGGTCATTCATAAGACCGACGCCGCAGAAATCGACTCCAGCCAGGTGGCGGCCGCCACGGCGGATGCCCTGTTCGAGGCCGCCTCCGGCC
Organism: uncultured Eubacteriales bacterium; assembly: GCA_900550705.1. Taxonomy (GTDB): domain Bacteria; phylum Bacillota; class Clostridia; order Oscillospirales; family Oscillospiraceae; genus Lawsonibacter. The sequence goes on from URTG01000001.1 coordinate 24,932, forward strand.
TGGGGGCCACCAGCGCCGCCCTGAAAGGAGCGGGGATGCAGGCCAGCGTATTGCAGGTGCAGTATAACCCGGCCTCCCTCTCCATCCAGGCCAACGCGGCCCCCATCCCCTTTACCTATTTGCAGCAGAACATCGACAGCGGCATCCCCAACCAGAGTCCCCGCCCCCCCATGGTGGTGCTGTCGGTGGAGCTGGTCTTCGACGCGATGAACCCCAAGGATGCGTTCATGGCGGAGAAATTCAGCCCCTCCATCGGCGGGGCTATCTCCTCTGCGGCGGGCCTGCTCCAGGCGAAAAAGGGGGGCTACACCGTCCAGCCCCAGACCGACGGTCTTGTTGCCGCCCTCATGCGCCCCGGCACCCGCGTGGTCACCTTCCGCTGGGCGGATATGGCCTTTACCGGCCAGCTCATCGAGGTCCAGGCGGAGTACACCATGTTCTCCGTCTCCGGCAAGCCCATCCGCAGCAAGGTGAGCATGAACATCGCCCAGCAGGTGGAGTCGGACGCGGACATCCAGTATTGGGACGACGTGCTGGACGACTTCTTCGACCAGGCCGGGGAGATGGGGGGCAAGGGCGCGGACCAGGCCCTGGGCAACCTGCTGAATCTGGGCGCGTTTTAAGAGAAGCTTTGACGAGAGGAGGGAGCCGCCATGGCCCTGTCCGGTCTGTCCGGGTTATCCGGCCTGGCCGGCGCCGCCGGCGCCAGCCAGCTGACCTATGAGCAGCTGCAAACCAAATACACTGACTTCGCCCACCCCCGGGCCAGGGTGCTGCTGGGGGACAAGGTCTTTGACAGCGCCAAGACCGGCATGGTCCTCAACGACATCCATGTGGAGGTCACCTCGGGCTACGAGGCATCGGTGGCCTCCTTCCGGCTGTTCGACGCCTACGACCCCTCCACCGGCAAGTTTTTCTACGACCGGGTGAAGCGCCAGGTGCTGCTGGGCAACTCGGTCACCATCCAGCTGGGCTATCTGGACACGCTGGAGACGGTGTTCGTGGGCTTTCTCTCCGGCGTGGCCTTCGGCTTTGAGCCGGGGGGGCTGCCCTACATTGAGGTGAGCGCCATGGACGTGAAGGGGCTGATGATGGGCGGCTCCTACGCCGCCTCCCTGAAGGCCACCACATACAGCGCCGCCGTGAAGGAGATTTTAGAGCGCACCGGCGAGGGCCGCTTGCAGCAGCTGGGCGGCATCACCGAGACGGCCATCTCCAACACGCCGGATGCCAACGGAACCCCCTCCGGCTCCGCCCGGTCCAGCCCCATCACCGTGGAGATGGTCAGCGAGAGCGACTACGAGTTTGTGGTCCGGGCGGCCAAGCGGTATAACTACGAATTTTTCGTGGACCGGGGCAAGGTCCTGTTCCGCCCCGCCAAGAGCGACGCCTCCGTGCTGATGGAGCTGGGCAGCGCCGCCGGTCTGCGGGGCTTCCGCATTGAATACAGCATCACCGGCGTGGTGGGCAAAATCGAGGCCCGGGCCATGGACCCGGGAAAGGGCAAGGTGGTGTCGGCCAACCGCGCCTTCAGCAACACCATCTCCTCCGCCGGAAAGGCCAAGCAGCTGGTGGGCAAGGGGAGCAAGGTGTATCTGGATGCCTCCATTACCTCCAAGGAGGAGGCGGAGGCCCGGGTGTCCTCCCTTATGGAGCAGATGAGCTACCGTCTGGGCAATTTAGAGGGGGACTGCGTGGGCATTCCCGACCTGGTGCCCGGGCGATTTATCCAGGTGTCCGGCCTGGGTGCGCCGGTGGACAACCGGTTCTATCTCACCGCCGTGACCCACGACTTCACCAGCGACGGCGGCTTCCGTACCCGCATCCAGGGCTGCGCCGCCCAGATCAAGACCTGAAAGGGGAGCACACCCGATGGGGCTTTATGACATTATCGACGAGATTACCCAGCGCCAGGTCACCAAGACCGAGACGGGGGACAACCGGGTCTGGGGCGTGACGGTGGGCCTGGTGGCCAAGAACTTCGACCCCAACAGCACCGCCGCCGGCGGCTCCAACTCCGGGGCGGACGCGATGGACGGCCGGGTGTGCGTCACCATCCCCACCCGGGACGAGAACGCCAACGAGCTGAAATGGGCCCGGGTGGCCATGCCCTCCAGCGGCAGCAAGTGGGGGCACTACTTTCTGCCCGAGGTGGGGGATCAGGTCCTGCTGGCCTTTGAGGGGGGCAACATCGAAAAGCCCTATGTCATCGGCTGTATCCCCCGGACATCGGATAAATTTCTGAAGGATTCGGTGGACAAGGACAACCAGTTCAAGCGCATCGTCACCCGGCACGGCACCACCATCGTCTTCGAGGACAACGCCCAGGACGAGGAGGGCGGCAAGGACAAGCTGACCCTGGAGACCGCCGGAAAGCGCCTGCAAATTCTCATGGACAACGAGAACGAGAAGATCCGCATCGGCGACAAGGCCAAGGAGGACTATCTGGAGCTGTACACCAAGGAGGGCTCCGGCACCCTGACGGTCCACGTCAAGAGCAAGATCACAATCCAGGTGGGGGACAAGATCACCGTCACCCTGAACGGCGAGTCCGGGGCGGTGTCCGTCCAGGCGGACTCCATCCGCCTGGAGGGCAGCAACGGCGTTTCCGCCAAGAGCGACAGCGCCGTCAAGCTGGAGGCGCCGCAGATCGCCGCCAACGCCAGCTCCGCCCTGAAGCTGGAGAGCGCCGGCACCGCTGCGGTGTCCGGCTCCACCGTATCGGTGGGATAAGGAAGGGAGGAATCAGACATGAAGGATCAGGCGTTTCTCGGCGCGGGGATGAAGTTCCCGCCCCAGATCGACCCGGGTACCGGCCGCTTTGCCGTGTCCGGCGGGACCCAGAGCGTCCGGGAGTCGGTCTATCTCATTCTGATGACCAGCCGGGGGGAGCGGTGGCTGGAGCCGCGCTTCGGCAGTCAGATGGCGTCTTACGCCTTTATGGATACCTCGCCCACCATGCTGCGGATGCTGTCCGACGACCTGCAGGACCTGCTGCTCAGCCAGGAGCCGCGGATCGACGACGTGGACGTGACCATCGACCCGGAGCAGAAGGACGGCTGCCTGCTGGTGAACATCCAGTACACCGTGGCCGCCGCCAACCACCGGGATAACCTGGTGTTCCCCTTCTATCTCAACGCTGCGCGAGAGGAGCCGAGCCTATGAGCCGCGACGAATATACCCTGGACCCCCGCACCCAGGCGGAGCTCTGCGCCCGGGTGGAGGAGCTGGCCGCCTCCTACACGCCGGAGTGGCGCTTCGACCGGAAGAACCCGGACATCGGCTCTACCCTGGCCCTCATTTACACCGGCCAGATGGCGGACAACCTGCGGCGGCTGAACCAGCTGCCGGAAAAATATCACACGGAGTTTGTCAATCTCTTGGGGCTGACCCTCAAGCCCGCCTATCCCGCCTCCGGCGTGGCGGTGGTGGAGCTGCTGCGGGGCACTGTGCCCGGCGTGGCCCTGCCCCGGGGCACCCGTCTCATGGCCGACGGAGCCGACGGCGACCCCGTGGTCTTCGAGACCGAGGGGGATGTGTATCTGACCAACGCCCGGATCACCGACGTGCTGTCTCTGTCCGGCAGCCGGGGACGTATTCTTCCCCTGCTGGGCGGACCCGAGGCCGCCTCGCTGATCCCGGAGCCGGTCCGGACGGAGGAGGCGCCCGCCCCCGGGGCGGAGCCGCCCCCGGAGGGGCGGGAGGAGGAGAGTCCCGCGCCCTTCGCCCTGTTTGACTATGAGGAGCCGGGGATCGAGAAAAACGCCCTGCTCCTCTACCACCGCAGTCTGTTCGGCGGGGACGGCGGCGTGCCCATCCGTCTGCGCTTCACCACCCCGGAGGGGACCCCCCTGTCTGAGGACCTGACCGACCCCGCCCGCTGGCGCTGGAGCTATTACGACGGCCAGGCCCTGCACCCCTTCGCCCAGGCGGAGACCAAGGACGGCGCTGTGCAGCTGCTGCGGGACGGCCCCGCCGCCCCACTCACCCTGGACGGGACGGACTACTACCTGCTGTGTCTGGAGGCCCTGGGTCCCGTGCCCGCCTCCCTCACCCTGGGGGATGTGCGCTGCGCCTCCCTCCAGGACCCCGCGCCCCCGGAGCGCATCCTCCACGGCGGCGAGGAGCTGGAGGCGGCGGCCTGCCTGCCCTTTGGGGACACCGTATCCCTGTTTGACGAGTGCTACCTGTGCGACGACCGGGTCTTTGCCCAGCAGGGGGCCAGACTGACCCTGTCCTTCCGGCTGGAGCACCGGACGAAGCTGCTGCGGCTTACGGCGGAGCAGGAGTCAGAGGAGCTGAAGATCATCAAGCGCAAGCCCCGGGCTGTGCAGTTCAACACCGCCTTCACCGCCCCGGAGCGGGTGGCGCTGGAATACTTCAACGGCCACGCCTGGCGCAGACTGCCCTGCGACGCCCAGTGGGGGACCGTTCTGGACGGGAAGCACGGGGGGGACGTGAGCATCTCCTTCCTCTGCCCGGAGGACTGGGCCCCGGTGCCGGTGAACGGCTACGACGGCCGGAGCCTGCGTCTGCGGATCATCCAGGCGGACAACTGCTATCTGCTGCCCTGCCAGCATACCGTGCCCGTGCTGCGGGACGTACGCCTGGCCTACGATTACCCCGGTCTCTGGAAGCAGCCCCAGCGGCTGCGGACCGTCCGGGGCACCCGAATGGAGGACGGCACCCGCGCCCTGCTGGAGGGCGGCCCCGTGACCGCCTTTGCCCCGCTGCCCTACCCGGCGGCGGCCCTGTACCTGGGCTTCGACCGGCCGCTGGAGGGCGCGCCGGTATCCATCCTGTTTGAGGTGGAGGAGAACGTCCCCTTCCGCATGAAGCCGGTGACCTATGAATACTCCACCCGCACCGGGTTCAAGGAGATGAAGGTGCTGGACGGCACCGAGAACTTCTCCCACACCGGCACCGTCCGCTTCCTGCTGCCCAGCGACTTCGCCCCCCTGGAGACCGAGGGGGTGCGCCGCTGGTGGCTGCGCCTGCGGGGGGACGAGGACCTGGCCCGGGGCTATCACGCCCGGGTCCGGGCCATCCGCCGCAACGCCGTGGACCTCCGCAACCGCCAGACCCAGGAGGAGGAGAGCTTCTATGTGGACGCCGCCGCCGCCAACATGACCTTCCCCCTGGCGGCCAGGAACATTCTGTCCGCCGAGGTGTTTGTCAGCGAGCTGGGCCAGCTCTCCCGCCGCCAGATGCGCCAGATGCTGGAGGAGCAGCCCCAGAATGTCCGGGTGGAATACGACTTTTTGGGGGAGATTACCGCCTTTTACGTCCGCTGGACCGAGGTGGAGACCTTCGACCGCTCCCGCCCCGGGGACCGGCACTATTGTATCGACCGGGTGCAGAACCGCCTGGTCTTCGGCGATGGGGTCCACGTCCGGATTCCCCAGGCCCGGCCCGAGGCCGCCATTCTGGTCCGGGCCGTCAGCTGTGACGGGAGCCGGGGCAACGTGCCCGCCGGGGCCATCGACCGGTTCTACGGCAACGTGATGTACGTCCAGTCCGTGTCCAACCCCGCCGCCACCTACGCCGGCAGCGATTTAGAGGACCTGGACAGCGCCCGCCGCCGGGGGGCCGAGCTGCTCAGCAGCCGGGACCGGCTCATCAGCAGCCTGGACTTTGTCCGGGCGGTGCGGGCCTTCTCCGGGGCCATTGAAAAGGTCCGCTGCGTCACCGGCCGGGACATCGACGGGCAGGAGAACCCCGCCCTCATCACCATCGCCCTGATGACCCGGGACTACCGGGAGGGGGGGCGCACCTTCCACGACCTGCGGGAGCCGCTGCGCCGCCGGCTGCTCTCCCGCTGCGACGCCACGGTGACGCAGGACTGCCTGGTGCTGTCCGAGCCGATGTATGTGGAGATCTCCGTCTCCGTCTGGGTCCGGGCGGAGGACGCCGCCCGGGCCTTCGATGTGCGGGACAAGATCCTCCGCTGTATCACCGACTTTCTGGACCCCCTGTCCCGCCCGGGCCACCCAGGCTGGGACATCGGCACCCTGCCCACCGAGGGACAGCTGCGGATGCTGCTCCAGTCCCTCCGCTTCCCGGGCCATGTGGCCCGCATGATTGCCGTGGCCCGGTATACCGACCGCACCGGCATCCACGAGACCGGCCTGGACCAGCTGCCCCACACCCCCTTCACCATCGGCGTCAGCGGACAGCACCAGGTGCATATTGAATTTCAATAACAAGATTTGATTCTCTGCCCCTTCGGAGCGGAGAGAGGCTTAGCGCTGCCCGTCCCTTGTGAGGACGGAAAAAGTCGGGAGGTTCCGCCTCGCTGCGGGCATGGAAAGAACGATGGCTCCCGCCTTCTGCGGAAGCGAAGCAGACACCCTATTTTCCCGCCCCGCAGGGGCGGGAAAATAAAAAATAACCCAACGAAACAAACGGGGAGGAGACCCTATGCTCAACAGTGTGAAGCTCAGCGACAAAACCTATGAGGAGCTGATGGCCGAGGCCGTGGCCCAGATTCCCCTGTATTCGTCGGAGTGGACCAACTTCAACGTCTCCGACCCGGGCATGACCCTGCTGCAAAATCTTACGGCCTTTCAGCTGCTCCAGCAGGAGGCCATCGACCAGGTGCCGGAGGAGGTCCGCCGCAAGCTGCTGAAGCTGGTGGGCTGCACGGCCCGGGACAACCGGGCGGCGTCCATTCTGGTCCAGGCCCCCGCCAAGGGCGGTCCCATCCTGCCCGAGGGCTACTGCCTGTGGAGCGGCGACCTGCCCTTCGAGACCGTTCAGACCGTGGCCCTGAACCCCTGGGGCCTGGCGGCGGTATACAGCCAGGATGCCGCCGGGCTGCGGGATGTGACCCGGCTGCTGGACCCGGAGACGGAGACGGTGGCCTACCCCTTCGGCAAAAAGCCGGAGCCGGAGCACAGCCTCCTCTGCCTGCTGTCCGGCGTGCCCGAGATGGGGGAGCCTCTGCGCCTGTGGTTCCAGGTGGCGGAGGAGGAGCTTCGCACCCCCTTTACCGACGAGGGGGACATCCCCGCCTTCTCCCGGGTCACCTGGCAGTATTGGACGGAGCACGGCTGGCAGACCGTGGCCGCCGCCCGGGACGAGACCCTGGGCTTTCTCCGCTCAGGCTGCGTCACCCTGACCCTGGAGGGGGACCTGCCCGCCCAGTGGACCCGGGCCTCCGCCGCCGGCTGCGCCCTGCGCTGCCGGTTGGAGACGGCGGACTACGACCGCCCTCCCCGGCTCCGGGCCTTGGCCGTCCACCTGTTCCCCATGGTCCAGCAGAGGACCCGGGTGCGCTGCTGCACCGCCCCCGGCGGGGCAAGGGTCACCCTTCGTGGGGAGCTGCCCCGGCTGGGCAACCTGCTGGTCTTCTGCCGGGAGGAGGAGAACGGCCCCTATCGCCCCTACCGCCCCGCCCCCAATCCCGATGCCCGGGGCCGGTTCTATCAGCTGGAGAGCGACCTTGAGGGCGTGACCCTCCGCTTCGACCCCGCCCTCGGCCCCACCCCCTGGGACGGGGCGGATGCCGTCCGGGCGGTGTGCTACGACGAGGAGATGATTCACCACCGCCAGCTTGGCCCGGTGTACGGCTACGACCGGCAGGTGATTCAGCTGGACCTGGTGCAGGATGTTCTGCCCGATGGTTTTCTGGTGGCGGTGGAGACCCGGGGCCGGGACGGGACCCCGGAATACGCCTTTCTGGCCCCGGGCGAGGTTGGCCCCGACGGCATCTCCTACCACCTCCGCTCCAAGGAGGCCCAGCTGGTCATCGACGAGCCTGGGGGCGGCGGCTGCCGGCTGCTGCTGGCCGCCTGCGCCGTCACCCAGGGCAGCCGGGGCAATCTGCGCCCCTGCGCCGCCCTGGAGCAGCTGGGCGGCTACGACGGCACCGAGGTGGAGGCCCGCTACTTCTGCCCCTCCCCCGGCCGGGGCGGCGTGTCCTATGAGAGCGCCGAGGCCCTGCGTCTGCGGTTTTCTGCCGAGCTGCATCAGGTATCGGTGGCCGTCCGGGCGGAGGACTACGAGGCACTGGTCCGCCAGACGCCCGGTCTGTGCATCCACAAGGTGAAGGCGGTGGCCGTGCAGGAAAAAAACCTTGTCAAAATCGCGGTAAAGCCGTATACTGAGGAGGAGCTTCCCACCCTGTCAGCGGACTATCTGCGGCAGCTCCGGGACTTTTTAGAGCCGCGCCGGATGCTCACCACCCGGTTTGCGCTGTGTCCGCCCCGGTATGTGCCCATCAGCGTGGCGGCCACCCTCCGCGTCCGGGGCATGGCGGCCCACGCCCAAGAGGAGGCGGAGCGGCTGCTCCGCACCCTGCTGGACCATGTGAACGGCCCCCAGCCCTTCGGCGGCTGGGTCCGGTTCCACGCGCTGTATCAGGCCCTGAGCACCCTGCCCTTTGTAGATGGGGTAGAGTCCCTGAGCCTGTTCCCCGAGCAGCGGAACGCAGCCCTGGTGGGCAGCGACATCCGCTTGGAGGACGACAGCCTGTGTTACCCCGGCACCATTCGACTCACCGTGCGGGAACAGGGGAGGTAAGCTATGGCGGATTACGGAATCAAGACCTATCGGCTGAACGCCGCCCGGCTGGCCCGGGGCCTGCGGCAGGGCTTTTCCCTGGCGGAGGACGGCGCGCTGCATACCCAGGGGGACGGCCCCCACTTCATCCTGCTGCCCGCCCTGGACAGCGCCCAGCCCGACTGCGCCTGGGGCCGCCTGTCGCTGGTGGGCGACCTGGGGGCGGAGTCTATGCTCACCATCCGGGCCGTGGCCTCCAACCAGGACGCGGTGATTCGGAACAACGAGGTGGTGAAAATCGACGACTTTCTCCTGGACCCGGCCATTTCTCCAGCGGAGAAGGAGCGGATGTTCACCCTGGCCGACGGCATGGAGCGCTCCGGCGTGTGGGATGTGCTCCTCACCGGACAGACGGGCCGCTATCTCTGGCTGTGGCTGGAGGTGACGGGGGCGGAGCCGGGCGCGCTGACGCGCCTGCGGGTCTACACCCCGGGGGATAACTTCTTTCGCACCTTCCCCCAGGTGTATCAGACGGATAACGACTTTTTGCAGCGCTATCTGACCATTTTCTCCACCCTGTATCAGGAATTTCAGGAGGAGATTGACGACCTGCCCCGTCTGCTGGACCTGGACACCGCCCCTGACGCGCTGCTGCCCATGCTTGCCCAGTGGATGGGACTGGAGACCGACGAGACCCTCCTCTCCCCGCCGGAGCTGCGCCGCCTGCTGAAGGCCGCGCCGGAGCTGCTGGCCCGGAAGGGCACCCGTTGGGCCGTGGAGCGGCTGGTCCGCCTGTTTGTGGCGGAGCCGGTGTACATCGTGGAGCGGAATCTGCTCCAGGCCGATGCACGGCGGGGGAGCGGCCTATACGGGGATACCCCCTTCGACTTCACCGTGATGCTGGGGCGGAGGCTGGACGAGAAGCTGCGGCTCCGCCTGACCTTCCTCATCGACCAGTTCCGGCCCGCCCGGAGCCGCTGCCACATCGTATTTCTGGAGGAGTGCGGCGGCCTGGATGCCTTTACCTATCTGGATGTGAACGGCAGGGTGCTGCAAAACGCCCCCGGCAGTCTGGACGACGGAAAGGCGCTGACGGGCATGACCTATCTGCAATGATTCCGCCCCGCCGGGGAAGTTCATCGTAAAATCGGCGCGCCGCCGGCCAAAACACGCGGCAGCCGCACCCCGTGCGGCCATTACGAGAGGTGTATATGACAATTACCAAGCTGCAAGAAGGAACTGCCGTCACCCTGCAGGTGGACGGCCGGGTGGATACCAACACCAGCCCCGAGCTGCAAAAGGCCATTCTGGAGGCCTTCCAGACCGCCAAGACCCTGACCCTGGACCTGGAGAAGGTGGTCTATGTCAGCAGCGCGGGCCTGCGCGCCCTGCTGCTGGGGCAGAAGACCGCGTCCTCTAAGGGCGCGACCATGGAGCTGCACCATGTGGCCCCCACGGTGAAGGCGGTGCTGGATTCCGTCGGGTTTTCGAAGATTCTGACGTTGAAGTAAAAAAAGACGTCGCGGCCGATGAACCGCGACGTCTTTTTTTATGGGAAACTACGCAGAAACCGGCTCCCCGCTGGGCGCTAAAGGCAAGGTCATGGTGATGCCCATGCCCCGGCCCGGGGCGCTCTGGGCGGACACGGAGCCGCCGTGGGCGGCGATGGCCTGACGGACCAGATAGAGGCCGTATCCCTGGCCGCCGGAATGGTTGCTGCCCTGGTAGCTGGCCTCGAAAATGCGGGACGTCTCCTGGGCGGGCAGGCCCATGCCGTCGTCCTGCACCAGAAGGGAAACCGCGTCCTCCTGCTGCCGGATGCGGATGGTGATGCTCCCGGGGCGGCCCATATATTTCAGGGCGTTCTCCAATAGATTGAACAGCACCCGGTTCAGCAGGTAGGCGTCCCCCCGCATGGGCAGGGCGTCCTCGGCGGACACCACCTGGATGCGGACCCCCTGCTCCTGGGCAGCGGACTGCATATCCGCCGCCGCCTGGCGCACCAGAGTCACCAGGTCCAGGTCGGTGTACATCAGCTTGCTGGCGTCGATGGAATCGGCGGCGGAGAACTGGCGGCTCATGGTCTCGGTCATGTACTGGCAGCGCTGGCTGATTTTTGCCAGGTATTCCAGTGTGGTGGGCTGGTCGGTGATCACGCCGCTGGTGAGCAGGTCGGCGTATCCCTGGATGATGGCCACCGGCATCCGCAGGGAGTGGGACAGCGTGCTGCGGAAGGCGGCCATCGCCCGCTGATTCTGCTCCCGCAGGGCGATGATGGTCCGGGTGTGGCGCTGCTCCAGCTCGGCCCGGTCGGCCCGGTGGGCCTGCTCCAGCTCCTCCAGCCGGCGGGTCTGTTCCCACCGGTCCGCGACCCACAGCCCCAGAGCGGCCAGGGTGCAGACCAGCCCCAGCTTGAGGAGCGGCCCGCTGCCCGCCGAGAGGGCCGCGCATAAAAGGGCGGCATCCAGCGCCAGAACACCGCCTAAAAGTAAACCGAACTGCTTCAAGACAACCACTTCTTTCTAAAAATGTGTTAAAATTGCAGAAACTTCCCGTCAAACCCCCTGGCGGCGGGGTGACAAATTGCGACGCGATGTGATATAATGGAGGCGACAGCCTCCGGTATGGCTGCGTGATGTGCTTCCAGGTCTCCATTATAGCGAAAAACAGGACGTAATGCAACGCAGTGAGCCGGAGAAATTGATTCCGTATGGAGGCGACGATTGATGTCCCGTATTTTACAGGTCGAGGATGACCAGGACTTTTCCACCATTACCCACATGAATCTGGTCCACGCGGGACACCAGGTGGACGATGCCTTCACCTGTGCCCAGGCGGAGGCCCTGCTGGCCAAGAACCGGTATGATCTGATCCTGCTGGACATGATGCTGCCCGACCGCGCGGGAGACGAGCTGTGCCGCACCATCCGCCGGGACTGCGACTGTCCCATTATCTTTATGAGCTGTCTGGAGGACAGCGACACCATCGTCAACGCCCTGCGGAGCGGGGGGGATGACTACATGGTCAAGCCCGTGCGCTACCCCGAGCTGCTGGCCCGGGTGGAGGCAGTGACCCGCCGGGCGGGCAAGCAGGAGCCCAAGGCGGAGCCGACCGAGCGGGTGCGGCAGTACCGCTCCTTCGCCGTGGATACCACCTATCGCTGCATCCTGCGGGGAGAGCAGCGGGTGGAGCTGTCCGCCATCGAATATGGCCTGCTGGCCTATATGCTGGACCACCCAGACACCCTGCTGCTCTACCAGGACCTCTATCAGAACGTGTGGGAGACCGACAGCCTGGGTGACTTCCGCACGGTGATGGTCCACATCTCCAACCTGCGGAAAAAGCTGGACCCCGACCGCAGCGGGATCATCAAGACCGTGCGGGGCGCGGGCTACATTTTCTCTGACGTGTGACCGGGAGGGACACCATGGACTTGTTTGACATGACCCGGCGGGAGACCCCCTTTGCCGACTACCAGGACTATACCAACCACCTGTTTGCCTGCGTGGACCGGCAGCTGTCCGCCTACATCGGCGGCCTGATGCGCCTGTTCGCCGGGGACAACGGCGGCTTTAAGAACGTGCTCTATCCAGACATCGAGGTAGCCCGGGATCTGTGCGAAAAGCACCTGATGGACTTTCAGACCCGGGGCGGCGGGGGGGAGGAGGCAGCGCCCCCGGAGCTGCCAGACCTGCCTGACGAGCTGTCTGACCTGTTCCGGGACTTTGCCGGGGAGGAGCCGGAGGCCCAGTCCCAGCCGGAGCAGACGGTGGAGGAGCTGATGGACTACATCAGCTGCCGGGCGGACCGGACGGAGGCCCCCCTCCCCCTGCACCGCCTGTGCCGCAAGCTGGACTTCGCCCCCTTTACCACCTTCTGCTTCGCCTGTGCCATCCTGTCCTCCACCCAGACCAACTACGCCTCCGTCTTCCAGGTGGTGAACCAGAACGGAAACCAGTCCGCCCCCAGCATTGAGTCCGCCGCCCGGGTGTACTACGGGGACCGCTTCACCATCACCGGCAGCTACAGCCAGATGTCCCTGGCGCTGGAGCAGCTCCAGCCGGTGCTGGCCTTACAGGTGAACGGGGCCATGCCCTTCTCCACCCTGGTCTCCCCGGACAAGCGGGTCATTGACTACCTGTTCGGCACCCACCCGAACCGGATTGACGAGAATTATACCCGGTTCTTCTCCTGCCTGACCGAGGAGCAGAAGCTGGACCCCTTCCTGGCCAATGCCGGCATTCTGGATGCCCTGCGGATCGCCTATCAGGACGGCACCCGCATTTTCGCCCTCTCCGGGGACGACGGCTCCGGGCGGAAGTTCACCATCCGCCACTTCTGCCAGGAGCAGAACCGGGCCTGTGTGTCCATCAACTGCGCCAAGCTGTTTGTCTATGACTTCCGCTTTGTGGACCAGGCCCTGTGGGCCGCCGCCCGGGAGTGTATCCTCACCGACGCCTGTATCTGTCTGGACAGCCTGAGCTATCGGGAGGACGAGAAGGACAAGTTCTTCGGCTATATGGACCTGGCCTTCGGCAAGCTGCTGCAGCAGGGGCTGACGGTGTTCACCGTCAGCAAGGAGAAGCTGCCCATGAAGCAGATCACCGACCACGACGTTGCCCAGCTGGAGCTGCCCACCCCGTCCTACTCCGAGCGGGAGACCGTCTGGAACCACTACGCCCAGGGCTACACCCTGAACCCCGACGTGGACCTGGGGGAGCTGGCCACCAAATTCCTGTTCACCCCCGGCAAGATCCGGGACGCCCTGCGCCAGGGCCGCGCCCTGGCCTCCATGCAGCAGTTCATCGACCTGCCCCGGGCGGTGCTGTTCCAGTCCTGCAACAACCAGATGAGCCACGAGCTGACCCAGAAGGCCACCCGAATCCCCGCCAAATTCGGCTGGGACGACATTGTGATGAACCCCGACCAGCGCCTGGCCCTGAAAAACGCCTGCGACCAGCTCATTTTCCGGAAAAAGGTCTATGAGGAGTGGGACTACATCAAAAAGTACCCCTATGGCCGGGGCCTGTCCGTGCTGCTGTTCGGCGCCCCCGGTACCGGTAAGTCCATGTGCGCCCAGGTCATCGCCCACGAGATGAATCTGGAGCTCTACCGCGTGGACCTGTCCAAGGTGGTGGACAAGTATGTGGGCGAGACGGAAAAGGCCATCTCCATGATCTTCCGGGAGGCCAAAAAGTGCAACGTGGTGCTGTTCTTCGACGAGTGCGACACCCTGTTTGCCAAGCGCTCCGACGACGGGGGCAGCAACCAGTCCTCCAACAACAATAAAACCGCCCTGCTGCTGCAGGAGGTAGAGGCCTACGACGGCGTGTCCGTCCTGGCCACCAACTACAAGCACAACATCGACCCCGCCTTCTTCCGCCGGATGAAGTTCATCGTGGAGTTCCAGTTCCCCGACCCGGACACCCGGGAGATGCTGTGGAATACCACCATCCCCAAGAGCACCCCTCTGGCGGAGGATGTGGACATCCGCTTTTTGGCTGAGCGCTTCGAGTTTGTGGGCGGCAACATCAAAAACTGCATCCTCAACGCCGCCTTCCTGGCCGCCGCCGACCCGGAGGCGGAGGGGGAGGTCCACATGAAGCACTATCTCCAGGCCATCAAATACGAGTTCGTCAAAACCGGCAAGGTCTTCACCCGGGCGGACTTTGAGCCCTACGCCAACCTGGTGCTGTAAGGAGGGATCGCCATGCGTTCCTTAGACCGGCTGGAGCAGCAAAAGCGCCTGCGCCGGCAAAAAGAAAACCTCCCCCAGCCCGACGAGGAGCTGGAGGAGGAAGTGGAGCTGCCCAGATTTATCCCGCTGAACCAGAGGAAAAGCGCCTTTGACGACAGCGCGGGCAGAAGCTTCGGCGGCATCAATACCGCCCAGTCGGTGTTTGACCGCCAGGCTGCCATACACACGGAATAACCCAGCCCAAGGCGGGAAACGCCGACCATTCAGACACGATTACACGAGGTGGCAAGCAAAATGTCGATAGAGTACGGCCGGATCGGAAGGGACCAGGCGGAGGCGTTCCGCCCCCTGCTGCCGGAAGGACGGCAGACCCTCCACGGAAAAAATGAACTCGCCATCGGAGCGGTGGAGGACGGCTGCGCCTGCGGCGTTCTGTTGGTTCGGACCAATGAGATGGTGGCAGATATTCTGCATCTGGCGGTTTCGGAGCCGTATCAGAGACGGGGGATCGCAGACGGAATGCTGGATCTCCTGTGCAGAACTGCGGGGGAGGCCGGCGTTGCGGTGCTGTGCTCCTTTGCCGCAGCGGGGCGGGACGACCCCCTGTGCCGTCTGCTCACCCATCGGGGGGATTTTACCCTGACGGAGGAGGAGGACTATATCTGCCGCTTTCCCTGTGACCGGCTGGCAGAGGTGAACCTGAGGGGGGTGCCGTCCGCACCGTGCATCCGGCCCTTTTACTCCCTGCCGGAGTATGTGCAGAACGACCTGTTTTCCTATCTGGAGCGGGACAACGCAGAGTTTGCCCGGGGACTGCGGGAGGAACGGGGACGGATGCTGCAGCCGCTCTGCCTGTGTGCGCTGAGCAATCACGCGGTCCAGGCCGCCGTGTTCTGCCAGAATCGGGACGGCAGTGTGCTGCTGTCCTTCGCCTGCGCCCGGACCGGGCACGTCCGCGCCCTGATGCAGCTGCTGGAGCGGCTACGGGAGCTGCTGGTCAAGGCGGCGGACAGGGTGCCCTATCTCTATCTCGCTGCGGTCACGCCGGAGAGCCGGAAGCTGATCGAAGCCCTGCTGCCCGACCGGGAGATCACCAGCCGGTTTTACACGGCGGGCTGGGACATGACTATGATGGAGGGATAGCGTATGCCGGAAACGAAAACGCCGGAGGAGGTCCAGCGCCGTCACCAGGAGCTGTCTGTGAACGAGGAACAGACGAAGCTGGTGGAGCAGCTGGCGCAGCACGAAGCATTTTCCGGAATGCAAGAGGAGACCGAAAAAACCGCACAGCCGCTGCGGGCCATCCAACCGCTGGCGCAGACCGGGGGACTGACCTCCGGCGGCGCGGCGGAGGAGCACAAGCGCAAGGAGAGCAGCTCGGAGCGCAAGCAGAGAGAATCGCTGGAAAAGCAGCGGCGCAAGGCCTCTGCGGCGAGGAGAAAGGCCGACGCGCTGGAGCGCAGCAGGAGCCAGGAGGGTCCGGTGCAGCAGAAGCGGGAGCAGGAGATCCTGTCCTCCCGACTGAACGCCATCGCCGAGGAGGAGACGGCCGACCGGATGGAGGCGGAACGGAGCGGAACCGCCGAGGCCGTGGAAATCCAGAAAAAAGAGGCCAGCCTGAAGGCGCAGGAGGCGCGGGTGGCGGCCTATCACTCCGCTGCGACCCAGATGGCTCCCGGCTCCAAGGAACGGGCGCGGCTGATGGCAAAAAAGGAGGCCGAGGTCCTGAAGTGGGACAAGCTGAAACGGGAGCTGAAGGTGGCCAGAATGCCGGAGGGTGCAGAAAAAGAGCGGGAGGCGGACACCATCGCGCGCCACGCCAACTTTGACAGACTGAAAAAGCTGTTCCGCAAGCCCACCCGGTATTCCCATGAGGACGCAGTCCTCCACGCCGCCGGCGGCAAGGTCCTGATTAATCGGGGGCGCGCCACCATGGGCGGCACCAAGGCCATGTACCTGTTTGAGGAGCAGCCCACGCAGCAGGAGGGACAGGAGCAGACCGCGCCCCAGACCTGGCTGTTCAAGGAGGCCACCGACTGCATTGACAGAGCAAAGCCCTCCGGCGCCGTGGTTACGGCGGCGGCCTCCAAGCTCCAGCAGCGCCTGCGCGGCGCGCTGTCTATCCCCGCCGAGTGCGTGATGGACGGCGGCCGGGTGGTGGGCTCCATCCAGCGGCAGGTGCAGAAGGTGCAGTCCGGGGTGGACCTGTTCCGGTGGCAGGCGCAGGAGAATCTGACCCAGCTGCCGGAGACCACCATGCGCGACCTGATGAATGAGCATACGCTGGACTGGGTCCTGTGCAATTTCGACACCAAGGGCGAGAATTTTATCAACCAGGCCAACGACCACATCATTTCCTTCGATAAGGAGGCGTCGTTCAACACGCTGCTGAAAAAGGAAGCCCAGCATATGTCGTATACCTTCAAGCCGCACTCCAACGATACCATTTACAATACCATGTTCAAGGCCTACGCCGAGGGCAAGCTCGACCTGGACCTGAATGCGAATCTGGAATCGGTCCAGAAGCTGGAGCAGATGAGCCAGGACGAGCTGATTGGGATGTTTCAGAGCACGCTGGATATCAAATACGGCAAGGCGTCCTCCGACCGGAAGAAGGCCGAGCAGCTGCTGAGAGACCGGCTCGCCGGACTGCGGGAGGAATACTGCACCTTCTATACCCAGCTGATTCAGGAGCGAAGGAAGAACATGAGCCGCGATGAGGCGGAATGCGCCCGGCTGGACGGGATGCTGAAGGACGGCAGATTCGTAT
>URTG01000002.1 GCA_900550705.1 uncultured Eubacteriales bacterium
TTCCCTTTCCAACTATCCTTCCCTCCGAACCCTTTGGCTGGAAGAACTTTTTCGACAGTCTGTATTATATCATTAGCCCCACGGGATGTCAAAACCAGAGCTTTGGTATTTTGCTTTGTATCAGACGGTGGAAAAACTCGCTTCCGCCAAAGAATTCCAAGAGATGGGCAGGCGCACCCGCGATTTTTTTCGTAGGACGACCGTTCTTTTTACAGCGCCTGTTCGAAAAAACCAAGTCCGGGGTTCTGCGCCGGGGATATTGTGCATATTGATAGGGGGAGACAGACCGGAGACCGCCCCAAATTCCGGGATGGCAAAATGAACAAGGGCATACGGGGCCGGAGAGAGGAAAGGAGGCTTTTTCCCGCAGTTTTCTTTTCAGCAGAACTTCAAAACCATGTATTTGGTAACTTTGAACAATAAAAAAGGAGGCACAAAATGAATCGAAAATTAGCAAAAATAATGTCGCACACTAGCACACTAGTGCTCGAGCATGATAATGCACAAGCTACTTTGTTTTTTTAAGCAGGTTTTTGTTGATTTTTACAATCGGGTGTGCTATGATACGAGCAGATGGAATTTCACCGGAGAGGGCCGAATCCCGATTTGACCTTTTTCTTCCGCGGTGCTAGCCCGCTGTTGATTAAAAAAACAAGGAAGAAAAGAGAAATCAAAGCTTCGGACCGGTGAGCTTTCGCAACCGTGTGTTACCCAAACCAACAACGTCAAGTCAAGAGAAGAAAGAGGGGCAGTTATGTCTATTATAACCAATCCAGTAACCGTAGCGGTTATCGTTCTGTGCGTTCTGTGTTTGTGCAAACTGAACGTCCTGATGTCACTGATTATCTCAGCAGTTGTGGCCGGTGTCCTCGGCGGCATGGATATTCCCAGCACCATGGATATCCTGACCAACGGCTTCTCCGTCAACGCGACCACCGCTCTGGCGTATGTCCTGCTGGGCACCTTCGCCACCGCCATCGCCTCCACCGGTCTGGCCGACATGGCTTCTAAGAAGCTGACCAAGGTCATGGGCGGCAAGAACGGCTCTGTGATGCTGCTGATCCTGGCCGCCGTGTCCTGCCTGTCTCAGAACCTGATCCCCGTGCACATCGCCTTCATCCCCATCATGATCCCCCCCCTGCTGAGCCTGTTCAATGAGAAGAAGATCGACCGCCGCGGCGTTGCCTGCGCCCTGGCCTTCGGTCTGAAGGCTCCTTACATCTCCCTGCCGTTCGGCTTCGGCGCCATCTTCATGGACATCATCTCCAGCAACATGACCAACAACGGCATGGAGACCACCATCAGTGAGGTCGCTCGCTACAACTGGATGCTGGGCGCCTGTATGCTGGTCGGCCTGCTCATCGCCCTGTTCGTCTCCTACCGCAAGCCCCGCGAGTACAAGCAGCTGAAGGCTGACACCTCCGCCAGCGATGCCGTCTCCGACAAGTTCACTGCCGCTCACGCTGTGACCGTGGTTGCCATCGCCGTCGTGGTGGTGCTGCAGATCAAGACCAGCTCCCTGGCTCTGTCCGCTCTGGGCGGCCTGGTGGTCATGATCATCGGCCAGGCCATCAAGTGGAATAACATCGACGCTCAGTTCGAGGGCGGCGTCCGCACCATGGGTCAGATCGCCATCGTTATGCTGGTCGCCGGCGGTTTCTCCGACGTGATCAAGGCTACCGGCGCTGTTGACGAGCTGGTCGAGGCCGCTGCCAACGCCATGCAGGGCAGCAAGCTGATTGCCGCTACCGTCATCACCCTGATCGGTCTGCTGGTCACCATGGGCATCGGCTCCTCCTTCTCCACCGTGCCTGTCGTTGCCGCTCTGTATGTGCCTCTGTGCATGCGTCTGGGCTTCTCCGTGCCCGCCACCATCATCCTGATGTCCGCTGCTGCCGCTCTGGGCGACGCCGGTTCCCCCGCTTCCGACACCACCCTGGGCCCCACCTCCGGTCTGAATGTTGACGGTCAGCACGACCACATTTGGGACACCTGCGTGCCCACCTTCCTGCACTACAACATCGCCCTGATGGTTGGTGCCATCGTTCTGTCTCAGTTCGTGTAATCTAACTTCATAAAACTCTTGAATCTATCCGGGGGCAACCCCGGATAGATTCGGGTTTCGAGCGAAAGCTTTATCTTAAAACTAAGGTGACGGTTTCCGCGGAGTGCTCCGCGCAGACCGCAGCCAATCTTGGAAGGAGTAATACCAATGATTTACAATCCTAAGGCTATCAAGCACGTTGTCATCGACGGTCACAGCCTGACCCTGGAGAGCTTCGTCGCTGTGTCCCGCTTCGGCGCCACTGTGGAGGTCGCTCCCGCTGCCATTGAGGCCATGAAGAAGTCCCGCGCTCTGGCCGAGAAGATCGCCGCTGAGAAGCGCGTGGCCTACGGCATCACCACCGGCTTCGGTGACTTCCAGAAGGTTGCCGTCAGCGCTGAGATGAGCAACCAGCTGTCCACCAACCTGATCCTGAGCCACTGCACCGCCATGGGCGAGCCCTATGCCGACGAGGTCTCCCGCGGTATGCTGCTGCTGCGCGCCAACGCTCTGTGCGTGGGCGTGTCCGGTGTCCGTCCCCTGCTGGTGGAGATGATGGTCGAGATGCTGAACAAGGGCGTCACCCCCATCATTCCTCAGAAGGGCTCCCTGGGTTCCTCCGGCGACCTGGCTCCTCTGGCTCATATGTCTCTGCCCCTGCTGGGCCGCGGCCGTGCCAAGTTCGGCGGCGTGGAGATGACCGGTGCCGAGGCCATGGAGAAGGCCGGCATCAAGACCCTGGACACCCTGGTCAGCAAGGAGGGCCTGGGCCTGACCAACGGCACCTGCGCCATGACCTCTGTTGGCTCCCTGGCTCTGTATGACACCATTTGTGCCGCTCAGATGGGCGACATCGTGGGCTCCCTGGACTTCGAGGGCCTGACCGGCCTGCGGAACGCTTTCGACCCCCGCATTCACGCGGTTCGTGGCCAGAAGGGCCAGATGCTGGTCGCCGACAACATGGCCAAGCTGCTGGAGGGCTCCGAGATCATCGACAACTGCCAGAAGGACCGCGTGCAGGACGCTTACGCTCTGCGCTGCATCCCCCAGCTGCACGGCGCTGTCCGTGACGCCCTGGACTATGTCCTGGACAAGGTCGAGATCGAGCTGAACGCCGTGACCGATAACCCCCTGATGTTCCTGGAGGACGAGGCTGTTATCTCCGGCGGTAACTTCCATGGCGAGCCCATGGCCATCCCCTTCGATACCCTGGGCATTGCCGCTTCCGAGCTGGCCGACGCCTCCGAGCGCCGTACCGAGCGTATGGTCAACGCCGCTCTGTCCAACGGCCTGACCCCCTTCCTGACCACCGAGGGCGGTGTCAACTCCGGCTACATGATCGTGCAGTACGCTGCCGCTTCCATGGTGTCTGAGAACAAGATCTATGCCCACCCCGCTTCCGTGGACTCCATCCCCTCCTCCGCCAACCAGGAGGACATCGTGTCCATGGGTACCACCGCGGGTCGTAAGGCCGGCATGATCGTGAAGAACACCCTGGATTGTCTGGCTCTGGAGCTGATGACCTCCTGCCAGGCCATCGACATCCGCCGCCGCCTGAACAGCCACGGCCAGGGCATCACCCCCCTGCACCAGGCCATCTACAACAAGGTCCGCGAGAAGGTCGCCTTCTTCGAGCTGGACCGCGAGATCTGGCCCGACATCCAGGCTGTGAAGGAACTGATTTACAGCGGCGAGCTGCTGGAGCTGGTCAAGGAGTACATCCCCGACTTCCAGTAATCGTTTCGATTCCAAACATTACCCCGCGGGGGCAAGGGCTATGCCCTTGTCCCCGCGCGTTTTTTATCCACACATCCCCAGGCACTTGGGGAAAAACTGCAAGGGAGCATGAGTCGCTATGAAGCTGAATGTATTACGGGCCGATCCTGCGGGCAATATCACCCTGTTTGTGCTGGACCCGGTGGAAAAAAGCAAGCGGGCGGGCATTGCCGCCCAGCTGATGGAAATTCCCGCGTTCAAGGCGGAGCAGGTGGGCTTTTTCTGCCCGCCCGGTGAGGGAGCCGACGGCCACATGGAGATGATGGGCGGCGAGTTCTGCGGCAACGCCACCCGGGCCTTCGGTCTGCTGACGGCCAAGAATATGGGTCTCACCGGCCCCGCCCATGTGCGAATCGAGACCAGCGGCTGCGACCACATCGTCACCGTGGACACCGACCTCACCGCCGGCACCTCCCGGGCGGAGATGCCCCTGCCTGTGAGCGTCACCCGGGAAACCGTGGCCGGGCACACCGGCACCCTGGTGAACCTGGGCGGCATCGCCCACTTTGTGGTGGAGGGCGTCACCCCGGACCAGGCCTTCTTCGACCAGGCGGAGCCCATGCTGGCCGCCCTCCCCGGTCTGGACGCCTACGGCGTGATTTTCCTGGAGCCTGCCAAGGGCACCATGACCCCCCTGGTGAAGGTGCCCGCCACCAACACCCTGGTGTGGGAGGGCAGCTGCGGCTCCGGCACCCTGGCCTCCGCCATCGCCCAGAGCCAGGACGCCGACGACGGCCTGTTTGTCCGGGACTACATCCAGCCCGCCGGCGTGGTCCAGGCCTCTGTGGCCCGCCAGGGCGGCAGGGTCACCGCCGCCTACATCGGCGGCCCCGTCTCGCTGGACGAGCCGGTGGAGGTTGAGCTGTAATTGCGTGGAAAAAAGCACCCATTTCCGAGTTTTCTATCGGAAATGGGTGATTTTTTGCCTTCCCCTGGGGGAAGGTGGCGCGGGCGAAGCCCGTGACGGATGAGGGGAACGCGAAAGGGCTTAGAGCGTTTGAATAAGAAGGACGCAGTTCTAAAGCCTCCCTTGTGTAAAGGGAGGTGGCTCGGCGTAAGCCGAGACGGAGGGATTGTCGTAGGTTCGCCTAGCCCTAGAGGAAACAATCCCTCAGTCAGCCTGACGGCTGACAGCTCCCTTTACACAAGGGAGCCTAAAGAGCTGCCTACTTTTGGCGATTCTACTCTAAACCCTTCGGCGTTCCCCTCATCCGCCCCCTACGGGGGCACCTTCCCCCGGGGGAAGGCTACTTTTTATAGCACCCCCACCCGATTCAGCGGCCAGAGGGCTAGGACGGCGCGGCCGAGGACGTAGTCCTCGTGGATGGTGTCCAGGCGGTCGTCCCGGCTGTCGGTGGAGCCGTTGCGGTTGTCGCCCATGACGAAGATGGAGCCCTCGGGCACCTCCCAATGGGTCTGCTGCATGGTGTCGGACAGGGGGAGGGACATCGGCTCCTTGATGTAGGGCTCGTCCAGCGGCTCCCCGTCTACATAGACGGTGTTGGAGGCGTAGTCCACGTCCACCGTCTGACCGCCCAGGGCGATGACCCGCTTGACGATGGCCTTGTCCCCGTTGCCGCCCAGGAAGGTGGCGGTGGTCTTGTTGATGACCACGATGTCCCCCTGCTTGGGGGTGTAGCCCAGGGACCAGACCAGCATCAGCTCCCCGTCGTGCAGGGTGTTGTCCATGGAGTGGCCGTCTACCCGGGTGAGGCGGGCCAGGCAGTTGAACACCACCACCGCCGCCAGAATACAGACCATCAGCATTTGCAGCCACTCGAACAAGTCGGCGCCGGGGCGGCGGGGCTGCTTCTCCTCCGCCGGGGTGTCCGGCGATTCCTGCGCCCCCTGGGGCTGGGGGGCGCGCTCAAATTCTTCTGCCAAGGAAGTGTCCTCCTTTTCCCGGCCGGAGGGCCGGAACGATGGGAATTATTATAAGGGTTTTGTCCCGGAATTGCAACCGGGCAGGGCGCGGAAGGTGACATCCGCCGCCCCGGCCAGGGCGTCCGCCTCCCGGCTCTGGCAGGTAAAGAGAAGCAGCTGCTGCTCCCCCGCCAGCTCCCGGAGCAGGTCCAGAGCCAGACGGAGCCGGTCATCGTCGAAGGCGGCCAGGGCATCGTCCAGGAGAATGGGGGGCTTTTCCGGCAGACACAGGGCGCACACGGCCAGGCGGACGGCCAGATAGATCTGGTCCGCCGTGCCCCGGGACAGGGCCAGCACCGGATGGGGGCGGACATCCTCCGCCGTGGCGGCGGCCCCCTGGAAGGTGCGGGTCAGGGTGAGGGAGGCGTACCGCTGGCCGGTCAGGCGGGCCAGATACTGCCCCGCCAGCTGATTCAGCGCCGGGGAGAAGCGCTCCTGGAGGCGGAGGTTGGCCTCCTTCAGGGAGTCCAGGGCGATGGTGAGGGCGTCGTATTCCTCTGTGCGGCGGTCCAGAGCCTGGCGGCAGCGCTCCTGGGCGGCGGCCAGCTCCGCCGGGTCGCCCATGGCCTTCTGCTGCCCCAGGGCCTGGTTCAGGGCCTGGGCGGTCTGCTCCAGGGCGGCTTCTGCGGCGGCCAGACCCTGGGCGGCCTCCTGGGCGGAGACGGTGGGGGCGGGCAGGGTGACCTCCTGGGGCAGTGCGCCCCCCTGGGCGGCCAGGTCGTCAAAGCGGCGGCGGCGCTCCTCCACCCGGTCCCGGGCCACCGCCCGCTCGTGGTCCAGATTCAGCGCCCGGGAGAGGGCGGCGGAGCAGCCGAAGACGTTCTGCACCTCTGGGGCGAAGGTGTGGACGAAGTCCAGAATGTCCCCCCAGCTCTTTTCCCGCCGGGCCTTCCGGTCGTTCAGGTGGCCCCGGGCGGCCTTGGCATTCTGGGCGGCCTCTGCCGCGGCCTGGCAGCGCCGGGCGTAGTCCTGGACCAGGGCGTTCAGCGCCTCTTGATTCTCCACCTGGTAGTGTGCCAGGACGGAGCCGCTGCTGCCCTGCTCCTTCTTCCCCCGGAGCAGACAGCCGACGCCCAGCACAAACAGGCCCACGCCCAGGGCGGGGAGGCCCAGATGGAACCAGGGCGCGGCGGGACGGCCGACCCCGGAGGCGTGCAGCGCGAGCTGTACGCCCAGGACCAGAACGGCGGCCAGGGCAAAGAGCGTCCACCCTCTGCGCCGCCATGCGGCGGCGCGGCGGCGGCTCTGCTCGGCGGCCCGCAGCTGGCGCTCTGTGAGGGCGGCGGCCTCCTCGCCGGACAGGCCGGAAAAATGGTCGTCCTGGGCGGCGATCTGGGCCTGTACATAGGCCTCGTCGGCCTGGGCCAGCGCCTCCTCGGCGGCCTTGATCTCCTCGTCCAGGACCTTGAGGTATTGCAGTTCCCCCTGGGCCTTTTTCAGCTGCTCCTTGTCGGGGGAAGGACCTGTCCGCAGACGGTCCTGCTCCAGGGCATCCAGCTGCTGCCTGGCATCCTCCAGCTCCCGGCTGGCCTGGGCGTAGCGGCGGTCCAGGTCCTGGCGGGCCAGCTGGCGGTGGAGCTTCTGCTGGGCCTGAAGGGCATCCCGCCGACGCTGAAGGTCGGCCTGCCGGGCCTCTAATGCGGTGATGCGCTCCGCCAGAGCGGCCTGGGCCTGGGCGGTGTCGTCCAGGCGGCGGGCCTCCTCCTCCAGCTTGGGGATGAGGCCCACGCTCTTGTTTACCCGGCGGCGGTTGAGCCAGTCCCGGAGCCGGGCCTCGGTCTGGGAGAAGGACACGTCCTCCTCTCCGGAGGAGACCAGGGCGGCGATGCGCTTTTCCAGCTCCGGCGCGGAGGTGACGGACAGGTTGCCGTCCGCCCCCAGGAAGGCGGAGCGCTCAAACACTGCCTTGCCCGCCCCCACCAGCTGCTCGCCGCAGGCGGCGGCGGTGAGACCGGGGACGGGTTCCCCCGTGTCGCTGTACACGGCAGAGAAGGAGCCGAAGGGCACACTGCCCCGGGGACCCCGGCGGAGGGTGATCCGGCGGCCCTGCCACTCCAGGACCACCTCCCCCT
This sequence comes from uncultured Eubacteriales bacterium, assembly GCA_900550705.1. Lineage (GTDB taxonomy): Bacteria > Bacillota > Clostridia > Oscillospirales > Oscillospiraceae > Lawsonibacter. The sequence continues at coordinate 7,816 of URTG01000002.1, forward strand.
CCATGGGTGCGCCCGACCAGGGCTGATAGCGGTTTTTGTCCGCCAGGTGCCCGGCCCGGTCCCGGTCCCGGGTGTCGATGCCGTAGAGCATGGCCTTCCAGAAGGCGCACCAGGTGGACTTGCCCCCCTCGTTGGGGGCGGAGATGAGATTGAGGCCGTCCTCCAGCTCCAGATGAGCGTGGTCCAGCTTGCCGAAGGTAGCGGTCATGGAAATGATTTTCATAGGGCGGCGTCCTCCCGATTCTCCAGGGCGGCCAGACCGAAGCGGGCGGCCAGCTGAAGGGTGGCGTTTTCCGGGTCTCTCTGGCACTGCTCCCACAGAAGCTGAAGGAACAGGCCGGTGAGGGAGTCCTCCCCCCGCCGGGACCACAGGTCCAGGGGGAGACGGGTGCGGTCGATAAGCGTCAGGCCGTAGCACGCGGGGGCGAGGGCCTGTTCCAGCCGGGGCAGGTCCGGGGCGGCGCACTGGCCGGTGAGGGTGAGGCGGAAGATATGCTCCCCCGCGTCCGCCGGAAGGGCGGCCCGGAGGGGGATGAGCGGGTCCTCTGCCCCGGTGAGGTCCACGGTGAGGGCCTCGTACCGGCGGCGGGCCAGGGGGACGAATTCCGCCTGCACCGACCCGGGGGCGGCGGTGAGGCAGAGCACCCCCCGCTCCCCTGTCTCGTCAAAGCCCCGGCCCTCGGGACAGCCGGGGTAGGCCCAGTAGGTGTCCCCCTCCCGGTGGAGGCCGTCGAAGCGGTGGATATGCCCCAGGGCCAGGTAGTCCAGGCCGGTGGCGGCGATGTCCTCGGGGGTGATGGGGCCGTAGTCCCCGTGACCGGTCACGTCGCCGTGGAGACACATGAGCCGCAGACGGCCGTCCTCCGCCGGGGGCAGATGAAAGCCCGCCAGAGGCGACTGGGCCAGATGGGGGCCGGTGAAGGCCCGGCCGTAGACCGTGCAGCCCTGCTCCGGCAGGTCCACGGCGGTGATGGCCTCGCCGGAGAAGACGTGGACGTTGGCCGGCCAGTCCACCGCGGCGTAGACGCTGCCCGGGGTGCAGAAGTCGTGGTTGCCCGGGGCGAGGAACACGGGACAGGGCAGCTGCCCCAGGCACCGGAGCAGGGCCTGGACCGTCTCCGGATAGACCCGCTGGGAATCGAACAGGTCGCCGGACAGCAGGACCAGGTCGGCCCGCCGGTCCTGGGCCAGCTGCACCAGCCGGTCCAGCAGCTCCCGCTGCTCCCGCCGCCGCTGCGCCGCCCGGGCGGGGGAAAGGCCGGAAAAGGGGCTGTCCAGGTGGAAGTCGGCCCCGTGAAGAATGGTTAGCATGGCGGTAAATTTCCTTTCTGGGAGAGTTGGGAGAGTTAGGAGTTAGGAGGGATGAGTTAGGAGTTATTTAGCCCTTTGGCCGGAGCTTCTTGTACGGAAGTCACCCACATCCGCCCCCTGCGGGGGCACTTTCCCTACCCCTTTTGTCGCAGCGCGACATTTCCCCGTGATAGAGGGAATCGGCCCCTTTCAGGGGAGGCAACGAGGGAACGTGCCCTTTGGTTCCCCTGAAAGGGGAGCTGTCAGCGAAGCTGACTGAGGGGTTAGCCTTCCCCATTTCAGGGGGAAGGTGGCACGGCGCAGCCGTGACGGATGAGGGTGACCTTCGTATAAGAAGCAGCAGCCCGAGGGCTCCTTAACTCCTCACTCCTACCTCCTAACTCCTCACTCAACCAAGTCCGCCCGGCGGACCTCGACGCACCTTTTCTTCTCGGTGTCGAGGACGAACAGGCAGGCGTTGAGCTTGCAGCTGCCCTCGGCCTCCTCGTAGCGGCGGGGGAGGCCGCCGAGGAAGAGGTTGATGGAGTTTTCCGGCTTGATGCCCAGCACGGAGCGGCGGGGGCCGGTCATGCCCAGGTCGGTGAGGAAGCCGGTGCCCTTGGGTAAAATCTGCCCGTCGGCGGTGGGGACGTGGGTGTGAGTGCCCCAGACGGCCTGGACTTTGCCGTCCAGATACCAGGCCATGGCACCCTTTTCGCTGGTGGCCTCGGCGTGAAAATCCAGCACGGCGCAGTCGAACTGGGCGCTGCGGAGCAGGGAGTTGACCAGCTTGAAGGGGCTGTCCAGATTGGAATTCAGCTCCGCCCGGCCCATCAGATTCAGCACGGCGATGCGAAGGCCCTGGCAGGGGTAGACCCCCATGCCCCGGCCGGGGACCCGGCCGGCGTAGTTGGCGGGGCGGAGAATACGGGCCTCCTTATCCAGGTAGTCGCCGATTTGCAGGCGGTTCCAGGTGTGGTTGCCCAGGGTGATGACATCGGCCCCCGCGTCGAGAATGCGGCGGGCCTGGGCGGGGGTGATGCCCACGCCGGAGGCGTTCTCGCCGTTGACCACGGTGAAGTGGGCCCCGGTCTGCGCCTGAAGCTCCGGCAGGCGGCGGGAGAGGATGTCCAGCCCCCCCTCGCCCACCACGTCGCCCACGGCTAAGATGTGTAACAGCATAATATCGTCCTCCCCGGGGCGCAGCCCCGATTTTCATAAGGGGTTAAATTTACGGTAACCTCTATTATAACGGATTTTTCCACCCGGCGCAACTCGGGAGACACAGGGTGTGGAAAAAAGTGTGGAAAAGTGGGAAAACTGATTTAGCACTGTGAAGTGGTGCGCTTCCTTGCGAAAAAAACGAAAATTTCCGCAAAAAGATTGCAAAAAGTTCTTGACACACACGGGGGTGTTGCTGTACAATGTCAGAGCGCCTGTAAGGGCGCAACCTGCGATGATGCGGGAGATTGCTCGGGAACGAGGTAACTTCCGCGGAGTATGTCCGTTTGAATCGGGCGGCTGAGAGCTCCGTGCCATGGCGTATATCGCCTGGCAGGGAGAGAACCGGCCTGCAAGCGCCGGTTTTTTCGTGACCTGGAATGATACGCACGAAAGCGTGGACACGCGAAACGCTCTCACCGTACGAAGGCTGGACAGTCAACTTTCGTATGTATTTAAGGAGGAAACACCCAATGGCAGCTCAGAAAGAAATGATTCGGATCCGGCTGAAGGCCTATGACCACCAGCTGATCGACCAGTCCGCTGAGAAGATCGTCGAGACCGCCAAGCGCACCGGCGCTACCGTCTCCGGTCCTATCCCCCTGCCCACCAAGAAGGAAGTCGTGACCATTCTGCGCGCCGTCCACAAGTACAAGGACAGCCGCGAGCAGTTCGAGCGCCGCACCCACAAGCGCCTGATCGACGTGGTCAAGCCCTCTCCCAAGACCGTCGAGGCCCTGATGAGCCTGGAGCTTCCCGCTGGTGTGGAGATCGAGATCAAGCTGTAAGCCAGCCTGATCCGCAGCAAGTCGATTCCGACTTGTGTTACCCTGTGTACCCGCAGCCTGTCGCATTTTGAGACGGGCGGGTCAAGTTGACAGAGCAATGGAGCCTGTCCCAGCCCAATGGGGCGGCGGCCAACTCTCTCAACCAATAACCTTTTAGGAGGAAATCCAAACATGGAGAAAGCGATCATCGGCAAAAAGATCGGTATGACCCAGATCTTCGATGAAGCCGGCCACGTGGTGCCCGTCACCCTGATCCAGGCCGGCCCCTGCACCGTCGTGCAGAAGAAGACCACCGAGAAGGATGGCTACAACGCCATTCAGCTGGGCTATGAGACCGTTGCTGAGCGCAAGCTGACCAAGCCTGAGCTCGGCCACCAGAAGAAGGCCGGCCTGGAGGAGCTGAAGAAGGTCCTCAAGGAGTTCCGTCTGGACGACTGCTCCAAGTATGAAGTAGGCGACCAGCTGAAGGCCGACGTCTTTGCCGCCGGCGACTTCGTGGATGTTACCGGCATCACCAAGGGCCATGGCTATCAGGGCGTTATCAAGCGCTTTGGCGCGCACCGCCTGAAGGAGACCCACGGCAGCGGCCCTGTGGTCCGTCAGGTCGGCTCTCTGGGCGCGACCAGCCATATGTCCAAGATCATCAAGGGCACCATCGGCGCCGGCCAGATGGGCAACGAGCAGGTCACCGTTCAGAACCTGGATGTTGTCAAGGTCGATACCGAGCTGGGCCTCATCGCCGTGCGCGGCGCGATCCCCGGCCCCAAGGGCGGTGTGGTGTTCGTGAAGAACACGGTCAAGCACAACGCCGAGAAGAAGGGTGCCGCCGGCATCAGCAACAACCCGCAGAAGGCCTCTGCCCGCGTCAACCCGCAGAAGGCTTCCGCCCGGAACAAGTAAGGAAAGGAGAGATTGAGTCATGCCTAAAGCAAACGTGTTTAACATGGCCGGCCAGCAGGTCGGCGAGATCGAGCTCTCCGCGGCTGTTTTCGGGATCGAGCCTAACCAGGCTGTTGTCCATGAGGTGGTCAAGAATCACCTGGCCAACTGCCGTCAGGGCACTCAGAGCAGCCTGACCCGCGCCGAGGTTTCCGGCGGCGGCAAGAAGCCCTGGCGCCAGAAGGGCACCGGTCACGCCCGTCAGGGCTCCATCCGTGCGCCCCAGTGGACCCACGGCGGTATCGTTTTTGCCCCCAAGCCCCGGGATTACAGCTATGCGCTGAACAAGAAGGTCAAGCGCCTGGCTCTGAAGTCTGCTCTGTCCGCTAAGGCTGCCGAGGGCAACCTGATCGTTGTGGACGGCCTGAAGCTGGACGCCATCAAGACCAAGGCCATGAAGGAGTTCCTGAACTCCGTCAACGTGACCAAGTCCGTTGTTATCACCCCCGAGCTGGACGACGTGATCGTCAAGTCCGCCCGGAACATCCCCGGCGTGGTCACCACCACCGCCAAGGTGCTGAGCGTGTATGACATCGTCAACGCCAAGCAGCTGGTCATCGACAAGGCTGCCCTGGCGATCATCGAGGAGGTGTATGCGTAATGGCTAACACTGCTTATGACATCATCAAGCGCCCCATCATCACCGAGCAGTCCATGGAGCAGACTGAGGCGAAGCGCTACACCTTCGAGGTAGCCAAGACCGCCAACAAGATCGAGATCGCCAAGGCGGTCGAGGAGATCTTCGGCGTGAAGGTCGCCAAGGTGAACACCCTGAATATGCAGGGCAAGGCCAAGCGGATGGGCAACCGTCCCGTCGGCCGCCGGCCCAGCTGGAAGAAGGCTATGGTCACTCTGACCGCCGATTCCAAGACCATCGAGTTCTTCGAGGGTATGGTGTAAGGAGGAATTGAGAAATGGCTATCAAAACCTATAAGCCCACAACCCCCTCCCGCCGTCACATGACTGTGTCCGCCTTCGAGGGGATCGACAAGAACGCCAAGCCCGAGCGCGCCCTGACTGAGGTGCTGAAGAAGCACGCGGGCCGCAACAGCTATGGCCGCATCACCGTCCGTCATCACGGCGGCGGCAACAAGCAGAAGTACCGCGTCATCGACTTCAAGCGTGACAAGGACGGCAAGGCCACTGTTGTCAACCTGCAGTATGACCCCAACCGCTCCGCCAACATCGCGCTGATCGAGTATGAGGATGGCGAGCGCCGCTACATTCTGGCCCCCAACGGCCTGAAGGCTGGTCATGTGATCATGACCGGCGCCGACGCCGACATTCTGCCCGGCAACTGCCTGCCCATCTCCAACATTCCTGTTGGCGAGCTGGTGCACAACATCGAGCTGTATCCCGGTAAGGGCGCTCAGCTGGTCCGCGCCGCCGGCGTGGCCGCTCAGCTGATGGCCAAGGAGAACGGCATGGCTCAGATCCGTCTGCCCTCCGGTGAGGTCCGCTACGTTCGCGAGAACTGCAAGGCCACCATCGGTCAGGTGGGCAACACCGACTGGGCGAACATCCAGATCGGTAAGGCCGGCCGCAAGCGTCACATGGGTTGGCGGCCCACCGTCCGCGGTTCCGTCATGAACCCCAATGACCACCCCCACGGCGGCGGCGAGGGCAAGAGTCCGGTTGGCCGTCCCGGCCCTGTTACCCCCTGGGGTAAGCCCGCGATGGGTTACAAGACCCGCAAGACGAAGAACCGCACCGAGAAGTTCATCGTCAAGCACCGCAATGCCAAGTAAGGAGGCAACACGATGAGCAGAAGCATTAAGAAAGGCCCCTTTTGCGCCCCCGAGCTGCTGAAGCGGGTCGATGAGATGAATCAGAAGAACGAGAAGAAGGTCCTGAAGACCTGGAGCCGCGCCTCCACCATCTTCCCCTCCTTCGTCGGACACACGTTCGCCGTGCATGACGGCCGCAAGCACGTGCCCGTCTATGTCACCGAGGACATGGTCGGCCACAAGCTGGGCGAGTTCGTGCCCACCCGCACCTTTAAGGGTCACGCCGGCGCCAAGACTGGTAAGTAAGGAGGAGAGAGACAATGGAAGCTGTTGCAAATCTGAAGTATCTGCGGATCTCTCCCCGTAAGGTGAAGATCGTCCTGGACCTGATCCGGGGCAAGGACGTGGCCACCGCCGCCGCCATCCTGATGCAGACTCCCAAGGCCGCCTCTGAGCCCGTTCTGAAGCTGCTGAAGAGTGCCGCCGCCAATGCGGAGAACAATCACCAGATGGACCCTGAGAAGCTGTACGTGTCCACCTGCTACGCCAACCCCGGCCCCATCATCAAGCGGATCATGCCCCGGGCCCAGGGTCGTGCGTATCGCATCAACAAGCGCACTTCTCATGTCACCATCGCCGTGAGCGAGCGCTAAGGGAGGAGGAACAATATGGGACAGAAAGTTAATCCCCACGGTCTGCGCGTGGGCGTGATCAAGGATTGGGACTCCCGCTGGTTTGCCCGCAACGAGAAGGTGGGCGACCTGCTGGTCGAGGACAAGGAGATCCGTGACTACCTGAAGAAGACCCTCTACGGCGCCGGTATCCCCAAGATCGAGATCGAGCGGGACAACGCCAAGGTCCGCATCTACCTGCACTGCGCCCGTCCCGGCGTGGTCATCGGCAAGGGCGGCGAGGACATCAAGAAGATCGAGGCTCAGCTGGTGAAGCTCACCGGCAAGCCCGTGGACCTGAAGATCGTTGAGGTCCGCGACACCGATACCAACGCTCAGCTGGTGGCCGAGAACATCGCCCAGCAGCTGGAGAAGCGGATCGGCTTCCGCCGCGCCATGAAGAACTCTATGGGCCGCGCCATGCGCGCCGGCGCCAAGGGCATCAAGGTCTCCTGCGGCGGCCGTCTGGGCGGCGCTGAGATCGCCCGCACCGAGCACTATCACGACGGCACCATCCCCCTGCAGACCCTGCGCGCCGACATCGACTACGGCTTTGCCGAGGCCGCTACCACCTACGGCCGCATCGGCGTGAAGGTGTGGATCTACAAGGGTGAGGTGCTGACTCAGGCCCTGCGGACCACGCCCCGCACCCTGGATACCAGCAAGCCCTATCAGGAGCGCCGTCCCCGTCGCGACCGCCGCGATGGCGAGCGCCGCGGCTTCAACCGTGACCGCCAGGGCTCCAACAACCGTGGTCCCCGGCCCGCCGGCCAGGGTGGCTATAACAACAATCGTGGCCCCCGCCCCGCCGGCCAGGCCAATGCTCCGAAGGAAGGAGGCGCTCAGTAATGCTGCTGCCTAAGCGCGTTAAATATCGCCGCGTTCACCGCGGACGCATGAAGGGTAAGGCCACTCGCGGCAATACCATCACTTACGGTGAGTTCGGCCTGCAGGCTACCGAGCCCGCGTGGATCACCAGCAACCAGATCGAGGCCGCCCGTGTGGCCATGACCCGCTACACCAAGCGTGGCGGTAAGGTCTGGATCAAGATCTTCCCCGATAAGCCCGTTACCGAGCAGCCCGCCGGTACCCGAATGGGTTCCGGTAAGGGCTCCCCCGAGTACTGGGTGGCCGTGGTCAAGCCCGGCCGTGTGATGTTCGAAATCGCCGGCGTCTCTGAGGAGGTCGCCCGCGAGGCTCTGCGTCTGGCCAGCCACAAGCTGCCCATCAAGAGCAAGATCGTGAAGCGTGAGGAAACCGAGAAGGGTGGTGAAGCGTAATGAAGGCCAATGAAGTCCGCAAGATGTCCAGCGCCGAGCTGGAGAACAAACTGAACGACCTGAAGAAGGACCTGTTCAACCTGCGCCTCCAGCACGCTACCAACCAGCTGGATAACCCCATCCGCATCGCTGAGGTCAAGAAGGACATTGCCCGGGTCAAGACCATCATCCGCGAGCAGCAGCTCGCCGGCCGCTAAGAGGAGGAATAGAAGATGGAAAACAGAACTTCTTCCCGTAAGACCAGAGTCGGCCTGGTGGTTTCGGACAAGATGGACAAGACCGTTGTGGTCGCCATCGCCGACCGCGTGGCCCATCCTCTGTACAAGAAGATCGTTAAGAGAACCTATAAGCTGAAGGCTCATGATGAGAACAACCAGTGTGGCGTGGGCGACCGCGTCAAGGTCATGGAGACCCGCCCCCTGTCCAAGGACAAGCGGTGGCGCGTGGTTGAGATCATTGAGAAGGCGAAGTAAGGAGGTGTCGGTATGATTCAGCAGGAAAGCTATCTGAAGGTTGCCGACAACACCGGCGCCAAGGAGATCAAGACCATTCGTGTTCTGGGCGGCTCCAAGCGCAAGTTCGGCAATATCGGCGATGTGATCGTCGCTTCCGTCCGCAAGGCGCAGCCCGGCGGCACCGTGAAGAAGGGCGAGGTCGTGAAGGCCGTGATCGTCCGCACCAGCCGTGGCGTTCGCCGCGCCGATGGTTCTTATGTTCGGTTCGATGATAACGCCGCCGTCCTCATCAAGGAGGACAAGAACCCCCGCGGCACCCGTATCTTTGGCCCAGTGGCCCGCGAGCTGCGCGACAAGGATTATATGAAGATCCTGTCTCTGGCTCCCGAAGTGCTGTAAGGGAGGGCGAGAAGCATGATTAAGATGAATATCAAGAAGGACGACGTGGTCGTCGTTCTGTCCGGCAAGGACAAGGGCAAGCAGGGCAAGGTCCTGGAGGTCATGCCCAAGGACGGCAAGGTCATCGTTGAGAAGATCAACATGGTCTCCCGCCACACCAAGCCCCGCAAGCAGGGCGACCAGGGCGGTATCCTCCAGAAGGAAGCCCCCCTGTACGCCTGCAAGGTGCAGCGCGTCTGCCCCAAGTGCAACAAGGCGACCCGGCCCGCGCACAAGCTGCTGGCCGATGGCAAGAAGGTCCGCATCTGCAAGAAGTGCGGCGCCGAGATCTGAGAGAGGAGGAGTGAATCGATATGGCTAACACGCCCAACCTGAAGAAGCAGTATCAGGACGAGGTCGCTCCTGCTCTGATGCAGAAGTTCGGCTATAAGTCCGTTATGCAGATCCCCCGTCTGGAGAAGATCGTGCTCAACGTGGGCTGCTCTGAGGCCCGGGAGAACGCGAAGGTTCTGGACGCCGTGGTCAACGACCTGACCACCATCACCGGCCAGAAGGCCGTGATCACCAAGGCCAAGAAGTCCGTCGCTAACTTTAAGCTCCGTGAGGGTATGCCCATCGGCGCTAAGGTCACCCTGCGCGGCAGCAAGATGTGGGAGTTCCTGGACCGCCTGTTCAACGTGGCCCTGCCCCGCGTCCGTGACTTCCGCGGCATCAACGCCGATTCCTTCGACGGCCGCGGCAACTATGCCCTGGGTCTGAAGGAGCAGCTGATTTTCCCCGAGATCGAGTACGACAAGGTCGACAAGATCCGCGGCATGGATATTGTCATCTGCACCACCGCCCAGACCGATGAGGAAGCCCGCGAGATGCTCAAGCAGCTCGGCGCTCCCTTCGCCGGCCGCTAAGGAGGAGGAAGAATTTATGGCTAAGAAGTCTATGATCCTGAAGCAGCAGGCTGAGCCCAAGTTCTCCAGCCGCCGCTACAACCGCTGCAAGATCTGCGGTCGTCCCCACGCTTATCTGCGGAACTACGGCATCTGCCGTATCTGCTTCCGCGAGCTGGCCTACAAGGGTCAGATCCCCGGCGTCAAGAAGGCGTCCTGGTAATTGGATTTTCGCCGGTTTGTCCGGTGTGCAAGCGATTCCGAGATGGGCTTTTTGCCTGTCTCGGAATCCGCTTTTTTTCGGATAAGGCATAAAGTTCACACGCTTTCGTGTGTGCGTAGACAAAAAAGACTTGAAATTTCAAAATAGCCGGGGTATAATAAGTCCGTTGCGTCACAGGGGACCTGTGGAGAAAGCTCCAACGGCTCCGCGTGTGCAGTTGTTCGCCGGAGAATCACACATCGCTGTTTGAATGTGGAAAACCGGCCTGGGGTCCCCGGAGCACCCCCAGACCCCCAAGACTCGGAGACCGGCGCGGAGGACGCGCCCCGTCCGACAGGTCTGAAACCGGACATTCCAGTTTGGTCAAACCCGCGGCAACGCGGTTTTGATAGATCCGCGCCTGCCCCAACCAGGCGCAAAGACGGGCAACAGGTCGGGGAAGCACCTACTCCTCGATACCTTACCGTCTGTACCGGCCCCGGCCGGTAAACTAGATAGGAGGTAAGACTCATGCAAATCACCGATCCCATTGCGGATATGCTGACCCGTATCCGCAACGCGAACAACGCCAAGCATGACACCGTGGACGTTCCTGCGTCCAACATGAAGAAGTCCATCGCGCAGATCTTGCTGGATGAGGGCTACATCAAGAACTTCCAGCTCATCGACGATGGTACTCAGGGCGTGATCCGCGTCACTCTGAAGTACGGCGCCGGCAAGGAGAAGGTTCTCTCCGGGCTGCGCCGCGTGTCCAAGCCCGGCCTGCGGGTGTACGCCGGCGCGGACGAGCTGCCCAAGGTCCTGCATGGCCTGGGTATCGCCATTGTTTCCACTTCCAAGGGCGTTATGACCGACAAGAAGGCCCGCGAGGCCCATGTCGGCGGCGAAGTCCTGGCATTTATCTGGTAAGGAGGGTTATAGGAATGTCTAGAATTGGTAGAGCTCCTATCGCCATTCCCGCCGGAGTGGAGATCAAGGTAGAGGACCACAACGTGGTCAGCGTGAAGGGTCCCAAGGGCACCCTGCAGCAGCAGTTCAACCCCAACATGACCATCAAGGTCGAAAACGGCGAGGTGCTGGTCACCCGTCCCAACGACGCCAAGGAGAACCGTGCGCTGCACGGCCTGACCCGTACTCTGATCCACAACATGGTTCAGGGCGTGACCGAGGGCTTCAAGAAGGAGCTGGACGTCAACGGCGTTGGCTACCGTGTTGCCAAGGAAGGCAACAAGCTGGTCATGAACCTGGGCTTCTCTCACCAGGTGATCGTGGAGGAGACCGACGGCATCTCCATCGAGGTCCCCGGCCCCAACAAGATCATCATCCATGGCTGCGACAAGCAGCAGGTGGGCCAGTTCGCCGCCGAGGTGCGCGAGAAGCGGCCCCCCGAGCCTTATAAGGGCAAGGGCATCAAGTATGTGGACGAGGTCATCCGCCGCAAGGTTGGTAAGACCGGTGCCAAGAAGTAAAAAGGAGGTGTGCCATTATGATCAACAGACCCGATACTCGTTCCCAGCGCATCAAGCGTCATAAGCGCGTGCGTGCTAAGATTTCCGGCACGCCCGAGCGTCCCCGTTTGAACGTATTCCGCAGCGAGACCAACATCTACGCTCAGGTCATCGACGATGTGAGCGGCAAGACCCTGGTCTCCGCTTCTTCCCTGGAGAAGGGCTTCTCCTGCGAGGGCACCAAGTCCGACGTCGCCAAGAAGGTCGGCACTCTGGTTGCCGAGCGCGCGAAGGCCAAGGGCATCGAAGTTGTGGTGTTCGACCGCGGCGGCTACGTTTACCACGGCCGCGTGAAGGCTCTGGCCGAGGGCGCCCGCGAGGGCGGCCTGCAGTTCTAAGGGAGGAGGAAACGACAATATGGCTAGATTTGAAAGAGAGCCCAGCGAGTTCGTCGAGAAGCTGGTATATCTGAACCGCGTATCCAAGACCGTGAAGGGCGGCCGTGTGGCCAAGTTCTCCGCTCTGATGGTTGTGGGTGACGAGAAGGGCCGCGTGGGCTTCGGCCTGGGCAAGGCCGCTGAGGTCCCCGAGGCGATCCGCAAGGGCATCGAGGATGCCAAGAAGAACATGATCACCGTGACTCTGTCCGGTACCACCATCCCCCACGAGGTGATCGGCGAGTTCAGCGCCGGCCGCGTTATGATGAAGCCTGCCGCCCCCGGTACCGGTATCATCGCCGGCGGTCCTGTCCGTGCCGTGATGGAAGCGGTCGGCATCAAGGACGTCCGCGCCAAGTGCCTGCGCTCCAACAATCCGCAGAACGTGGTCTCCGCTGCTTTCCAGGGCCTGAAGTCCCTGCGCAGCCCCGAGGAAGTGGCCCGCATCCGCGGCAAGAGCGTGGAAGAAATCGTGGGTTAAGGAGGGCTAACAATGGCTAATTTGAATATCGAACTGGTCAAGAGCCTGAACGGCCGCATTGTGAAGCACAAGGCGACTGCCGAGGCCCTGGGCCTGCGTAAGATCGGCGACACCACCGTGCAGCCCGACAACGAGGCGACCCGCGGCAAGATCGCTCAGATCGGTTACCTGCTCCGGGTGACCGAGACTAACTGATAAAAGGAGGTGCGCGAAATGAATCTGCATGAACTCTCCCCCGCCGCCGGCTCCAATACCAAGGCTTACCGCAAGGGCCGCGGCGCCGGTTCCGGTAACGGCAAGACTGCCGGCCGCGGTCACAAGGGCCAGTGGGCCCGTTCTGGCGGCGGCGTCCGCGTGGGCTTTGAGGGCGGCCAGATGCCTCTGGTTCGTCGTCTGCCGAAGCGCGGCTTCAACAACATCTTCGCCAAGCCCCTGGAGGCCATCAATGTTTCCGTCCTGGAAAAGTTCGAGGACGGTGCTGTGGTCAACGCCCAGGTCCTGCTGGAGAAGGGCGTCCTCTCCAAGTGCGAGTATGGCGTCAAGATCCTGGGTAACGGTGAGCTGACCAAGAAGCTGACCGTTCAGGCCTCTGCCTTCTCCGCCTCTGCCAAAGAAAAGATCGAAGCTGCAGGTGGTAAGGTGGAGGTGGTCTGATCATGCTTCAGACGATTCGTAATGCTTGGGCGGTTCCCGAGCTGCGGAAGAAGATGATGTTCACCGTCTTCGCGCTGCTGATCTTCCGTCTGGGCTCTGCGATCCCCGTACCTTATATCGACGCCTCTACCCTGGCCCTCCACCTGGAGAGCCAGAGCGGCACCATCCTGGGCCTGATGAACGCCATGAGCGGCTCCGCCTTCTCTATGGCCACCGTCTTCGCCCTGAGCATTCAGCCCTATATCAACAGCTCCATTATTATTCAGCTGCTGACCGTGGCCATCCCTGCGCTGGAGCAGCTGGCCAAGGAGGGCGGTGAGGAGGGCCGGAAGAAGATCGCCTCGATCACCCGGTATACCACCGTGGCCATCGCTCTGCTGCAGGGCTTCGGCTACTACTCCCTCATCAAGTCTTACAACAACGGCGGACTGATCGACGCTGCCGGGATGCCCTCCTGGTGGATCGGCGTGGTCATCGTCCTGTCCTTCACCGCCGGCTCTGCTTTCCTGATGTGGTTGGGCGAGCAGATCACCGAGTTCGGCGTGGGCAACGGCATCTCCATCCTGCTGTTCGCCGGTATCGTCTCCCGCGTTCCCCGCATGGTGAGCGACTGCATCACCGGCGTGAGCATGTGGAACGGCGTGCACAACGGTTCCATTACCGCGGAGAGCATCGCCGCGGCCAACCCCTCTGTGTACACCAGCACCGAGGCGGCCCAGGCTTACCTGGACCGGATGGTCCTGGCCCCCTGGCTCATCCCTGTGATCGTCATCGGGATGCTGTTGCTGGTGGTCTTCATCGTCTTCATCTCCAACGCTGAGCGCCGTCTGCCTGTGCAGTACGCCAAGCGGGTCGTTGGCCGGAAGATGTATGGCGGCCAGACCACCCACATTCCCATGAAGGTGAATATGTCCGGCGTTATGCCCATCATCTTCGCCCAGTCCATCGCCTCCCTGCCCGCCACCATCGGCGCGTTTGCGGGCTGGACTACCGATAACAGCGTGCTGATGAAGCTGTTTGATACCAGCAAGCCCTTCTACAGCATTCTGTACTTCCTGATGATCGTAGGCTTCAGCTATTTCTATGCAAGTATGACCTTCAACCCCATCGAGGTGTCGAACAACCTGAAGAAGAATGGCGGCTTTATCCCCGGCTTCCGTCCCGGCAAGCCCACCGCCGACTTCATCACCAAGGTGCTCAACAAGATCACTATGTTCGGTGCGCTGTACCTGTCCGTTGTGGCCATCCTTCCCATTATCACAGGGAACATTGTGAGCTATCACTCCCTGGCTATCGGCGGCACGTCCATCATCATCGTGGTTGGCGTCGCGCTGGAGACCGTGAAGCAGATGGAGGCCCAGATGCTCATGCGGCACTACAAGGGCTTCCTTGAGTGAGAAGGAGCGAAACGCTATGGGAATGAAGCTGATCATGCTGGGCGCCCCCGGCGCCGGCAAAGGCACCCAGGCCGAGATCCTCAGCGCCAAGCTGAACATCCCGACCGTTTCCACCGGCAACATCCTCCGCGCCGCCATCAAGGACGGCACCCCCACCGGGCTGGAGGCCAAGTCCTATATGGACGCCGGTAAGCTGGTTCCTGACTCCGTGATCATCGGCATTGTGGCCGAGCGGCTGGCTCAGCCCGACTGCGCCAACGGCTATATCCTGGACGGCGTGCCCCGCACCATCGGCCAGGCTGAGGCCCTGGATCAGGCCGGGATCACCTTCGATCATGTGGTCTCCATTGAGATCACCGATCAGGAGATCGAGGACCGCATGGGCGGCCGCCGCGTCTGTCAGAGCTGCGGCACCCCCTTTCACATCAAATCCCGCCCCCCCAAGAAAGAGGGCGTGTGCGACAACTGCGGCGGCCCGCTGATCCTGCGGGACGACGACAAGCCGGAAACAGTGCGTCACCGCCTGGAGATCTATCACGCCGAGACGGAACCCCTGAAGGACTTCTACGCCAAGAAGGGTATCCTCTCCCCTGTGGATAACCAGCCTACCATCGAGGCGACCACCAAAGTTATTTTGGAGGCGTTAGGGCTTTAATGGGACTGGAAATGATTTCTTTAAAATCTCCGAGAGAGATCGAAGCCATGCGTAAGGCCGGGCGGATCACCGCCCAGGCCCGCGCACTGGCGGCTTCTATGATCCGACCCGGAGTCACCACCCATGAGATCGATACGGCGGTCCGCCGCTTTATCGAAAGTCATGGGGCCAAGCCGTCCTTCCTGGGCTACGGCGGGTTCCCCGCTTCGGCCTGCATCTCGGTCAACGAGGTGGTCATTCACGGCATTCCGGGTCCCCGGAAGCTGGAGGAGGGCGACATCGTCAGCGTTGACGTGGGCGCTTACATCGGCGGGTTCCATGGGGACTGCGCCGGCACCTATCCCTGCGGAGAGGTGAGCGACGAGGCCATGCGCCTGATCCGCGTCACCCAGCAGAGCTTCTGGGAGGGCATCCAGTATGCCCGGAAGGGCTGCCGCGTGTCGGACATCGGCCACGCGGTGCAGGAGTATGTGGAGGCCAACGGCTTTTCCGTGGTCCGCGATTTCGTGGGGCACGGCGTGGGCGCCAAGCTCCATGAGGCCCCGGAGGTGCGGAACTTTGGCCCTGCCGGCCACGGCCCCCGGCTGCAGCCCGGCATGACCATCGCCGTGGAACCGATGGTTTGCGCCGGCGATTGGCAGGTCAAGGTCCTGGCGGATAAGTGGACCACAGTGTCCAAAGACGGATCACTCACCGCCCACTACGAAAACAGCATCCTTATTACGGACGGTGATCCGGAGATCCTGACCGTGACTGAGGATGGAGCCTATGTTTGATTACACAGGCCGGATCGTCCGGGCTGAGGCCGGACGGGACACAGGTGGTATCTTCTGTGTGATAGGTGTAGACCAGGAGAAGTTTCGTCTGCTCCTGGCGGATGGCAAACGCCGCAAGGTGGGCCATCCCAAGGAAAAAAAGCTGGGACATGTCCAGTTTTTGACCAGTACCAAAACACAGTATGACCATCCAGCCATCCAGAAGCTGAAACAGGGAGAACCGGTATCAGACCGGGAACTGAGAAGGGCGCTGGCCGCCTTCAAGGAGGGAATCACGCTTGGCGAAAGACGATATGATTGAGCTGGAGGGCGTCGTTACTGAGGCGCTTCCCAACACCACGTTCCATGTAGACATTGGAAACGGCCATATCATCCTGGCACACATTTCGGGTAAGCTGCGTATGAACTTCATTCGTATTTTGCCCGGCGACAAGGTGACCATTCAGATGTCACCCTACGACCTCACCCGAGGCCGTATCACCTGGCGTTCTAAGTAACTATCAACGACCGAGCCGCCAAAGCCGTTCCTTCTGGGGCCTTGCCTTCAGAAGGTCTGCGCTCAAGTCAGGGGCGCAGCGCGGAACGAACGTCCGGCCGGACGCAAGCGATACGCAGCGTTTGGCGGCGCGGGGCCATCAAGGCATTCACTAGGAGGTTTCTACAATGAAAGTCAGACCGTCCGTGAAGCCCATGTGCGAGAAGTGCAAAGTCATTAAGCGCAAGGGCAAAGTCATGGTTATTTGCGAAAACCCCAAGCATAAGCAGAGACAAGGTTAATTGGAGGTGCTGTAATAAATGGCTCGTATTGCCGGTATTGACCTGCCGAGAGAGAAGAGAATTGAGATCGGTCTCACTTATATCTACGGCATTGGGCGCACCAGCGCCAACAAGATCCTGGCTCAGGCTGGAATCAATCCCGATGTTCGCGTGAAGGACCTGTCCGAGGAGGACGAGGCCAAGCTGCGTGAGATCATCGGTCATGAGTACACTGTGGAAGGCGACCTGCGCCGCAACGTGGCGATGGACATCAAGCGCCTGACCGAGATCGGCTGCTATCGCGGCATCCGTCATCGTAAGGGCCTGCCCGTCCGCGGTCAGCGCTCTAAGACCAACGCCCGTACCCGCAAGGGTCCCAAGCGTACCGTCGCCAACAAGAAGAAGTAAGGAGGGATAAGCAATGGCTGCTGCTAATACTAAGGGCAAGAAAGTTGTCCGCAAGCGCCGCGAGCGCAAGAACGTTGAGAAGGGCCAGGTGCATATCCGCTCTTCCTTCAATAACACCATGGTAACCGTCACCGACGCGCAGGGCAACGCCCTGTCCTGGGCCTCCTCCGGCGGCCTGGGCTTCCGTGGTTCCCGTAAGTCCACCCCCTTCGCCGCTCAGACCGCCGCCGAGACGGCTGCTAAGGCTGCGATGGAGTATGGCCTGAAGACCGTTGAGGTCTTCGTGAAGGGCCCCGGCGCCGGCCGTGAGGCCGCCATCCGGGCGCTGCAGGCCGTGGGTCTGGAGGTCACCATGATCAAGGACGTGACCCCCGTGCCCCACAACGGCTGCCGTCCCCCGAAGCGCCGCCGCGTCTGATCTGAGAAGGAGGTTTTTGACACATGGCTAGAAATATGCAGCCCATCGCCAAGCGTTGCAAGGCGCTGAACCTGTCTCCTGCCGCTATGGGCTATGCCAAGAAGACCACCACCCGTAAGGATGGCGGCAATATGCGTAAGAAGAAGTCCGAGTATGCCATGCAGCTGACCGAGAAGCAGAAGGTCAAGTTTGTGTACGGCATCATGGAGAAGCAGTTCCATATGTACTATGAGAAGGCTTCCCGGATGCAGGGCAAGACCGGCGAGAATCTGCTGACTCTGATCGAGCGCCGTCTGGACAACGTGGTGTATCGTCTGGGCTTTGCCAAGACCCGCCGCGAGGCCCGTCAGCTGGCGACCCACGGTCACTTCACCGTCAACGGTCAGCGGGTGGACATCCCCTCCTACCTGGTGAAGACCGGCGACGTGATCGAGGTCCGCGAGAAGAGCCGCGGCTCCGTCAAGTTCAAGGCTCTGCTGGGCGAGGACGCCCCTGTGGTGAACCTGCCTAAGTGGCTGACCCGCGAGAAGAATACTCTCCAGGGCAAGGTCGTTGCTATGCCCGCGCGGGAGGACATCGACTTCCCCGTGGAGGAGCACCTCATCGTCGAGCTGTATTCCAAGTAATCATGTTGCTTCCCCTCCGCCCCTTCGCCTGCTGCGAGGGGGCGGAGGGAACAGTCTCAGACGACCCTCAGATATTGGTGAGCTGAATCAGGCGGCGGAAAGCGCCGCCGAGAAAAGGAGGGTATCCTAGCTTATGGTAGAAATCGAAAAGCCCCGCATCGAATGTGTAGAGAATCCCGGCGACGCCTCCTACGGAAAGTACGTGGTGGAGCCCCTTGAGCGGGGTTACGGCACCACTCTGGGCAACTCCCTGCGCCGGATCCTGCTGTCCTCTCTGCCTGGTACCGCGGTGACCTCCATCAAGATCGCCGGTGTCCAGCATGAGTTCACGACCATCCCCGGCGTGAAGGAGGATGTCACCGAGATCGTCCTGAATGTGAAGGGGATCATCGCCAAGCTGTACAGCGAGGGCGTGAAGACCGTCCACATTGAAGCGGCCGGCGCCTGCAAGGTGACGGCTGGGGACATCAAGGCCGACGCCGACGTGGAGATCCTGAATCCCGATCTGCACATCGCCACCCTGGGCCCCGACGCCACCCTGTCCATGGAGCTGACCCTGTCTCATGGCCGCGGCTATGTGCCTGCGGACAAGAACAAGCCGGCGCAGTCCATCATCGGCGTGATTCCCGTGGACTCCATTTACACCCCGGTCCGCAAGGTCAACTACACGGTGGAGAACACCCGTGTGGGCGACGCCACGGACTATGATAAGCTGACGCTTGAGGTGTGGACCAACGGGACCATCGACGCCCGCGACGCGGTCTCTCTGGGTGCCCGCATTCTGTGCGATCACTTCGCGCTGTTCACCGACCTGTCCGAGACCATGGGCAACAAGTCCACGGTGGTGGAGAAGGCCGAGACCCAGCGCGATAAGGTGATGGAGATGACCATTGATGACATGGACCTGTCCGTCCGTTCCTACAACTGCCTGAAGCGGGCCAACATCAACACGGTGGAGGACCTGATCTCGAAGACGGAAGAGGAAATGATGAAGGTCCGGAACCTGGGCCGCAAGTCCCTGGAGGAAGTCATCAATAAGCTGGCCATGATGGGGCTGTCCCTGGCCAGTGACGACAACAACGCATAATCGCCGTCTGGCGGTTTTGAGGGGTAACGGCAAAGGTATGTAACGTTCCGCTTTCCGTACCGGTATTCCGGTCCCCCGCCGGGGGTATCCCGGGCCCTGGGGCCCAATGAACGAATTTTGATCAGATCTCGCCGCGCGAGGTCGAAGGAGAATTACTATGTCTCAGAAGAATCGCAAGCTGGGCCGTACCAGCGATCAGCGCAAGGCTATGCTCCGCGCTATGGTGACTTACCTGCTGGAGAACGGTCAGATCAAGACCACCGTTACCCGCGCGAAGGAGGTTGCTCCCGTGGCCGAGAAGATGATCACTCTGGCCAAGGACAACACCCTGGTCTCCTACCGCACCGCCCTGTCCTTCATCACCAAGGAGGACGTGGCCAACAAGCTGTTCAAGGAGATCGGCCCCAAGTATGCCGACCGCAACGGCGGCTACACCCGCGTTGTCCGCATTGGTCCCCGCCGTGGTGACTGCGCCGAGATGGCCATCATCCAGCTGGTGTGATCCCGAAGCTGACTTTTTCATCCCGCCTGAAAGGGCGGGATTTTTTTTATGGGTAAAAAGGCCGTAATCAGGGGGACGGTTCTTCTGATTAGGCACTAATCAAAGAACCGTCCCCTTGATTGCGAATTTTTATGAGGGTGCATTCGTAGGGGCCGATGTCCCCATCGGCCCGTTTCGGGGTACCTCCGTCGTCGCGGGCCGCTGGGGACAGCGGCCCCTGCGGCGGGATGGGATGTGCTTACAGCTGCGCCAGAATATCTTCCACCCGGCGGCAGTGGAGGGGGAAGCGGGCGCGTAAAGCTGGGGCGGCGTTGTCCATCAGATAGGGCTGACCGGCCAGCTCCAGCATGGGCACATCGTTGAAGTTATCGCCGAAGGCCAGGACGGATTCCGGAGGGATGTCCAGCGCCCGGCAGAGCTGGGCCAGCCCCACGCCCTTGTCCGCCAGATTGAAGTCCAGCCACTGGGCCCCGGCGATGGCGGCGTGGAACAGATGGGTCCAGCGGGGGGCCAGGTCGGGCTGGATGGCCTCGGCCCCGGGGCGGCAGTAGGCGGAGACCTTCAGAATGTCCTCGGGGATGTCCTCCGGCCGGTCCACCAGGGTGACGTTGTTGCCCACAAAAAAGCGGATGTGCTCCACAATGTCCGGCTGCTTGGGGCACAGATAGCTGGTGTTGACGCCGGAGATGAGCACCTCGCACCGGGAGTCGGCCAGAATTTCGTGGGCCAGGGTGAGGGCGGCGGCGCGGTCCATGGCGGTTTTGCCCAGGATGGGGCCGGGGTCGCCGGGGCCGAAGACCACCGCGCCGTTTTCACACACATAGCTCAGCTCGTCGGCCACCGGGGCGAACAGGCCGCGGAGGCTGCGGTATTGTCGGCCGCTGGCGGGGCAGAAGCGGATATTCTTCTCCCGCAGGCGGTGGATGTGGCGGAAGACGGCGGGGGAAATTTCGCGCTCGCCGGGTTGGAGCAGAGTGCCGTCGATGTCGCAGGCGATGAGCCGGACGGGGGCGGCGGCGGATTGGACGGGCTGGGTCATAGAAAGAACGCTCCCTTATCGTTTTTTTCTTATTTTAGCAAAGAATCCCCCGCTTTGTACAGTCCCGGGCTTGTAATTTGTGGTCAAAATGAGTATAATAGTACCACATTGTATTTATTTGCCCCACGGGGCATGATTCTGAATCAAGAGAGGACATCACCGATTATGGAACGCACCACCATCGCCGCCGTTTTTGCCGACCGGGAGAGCCTGGACGGCAAGACCATCACCGTCTGCGGCTGGGCCCGGACCATCCGGGACATGAAGACCTTCGGGTTTGTGGAGCTGAACGACGGCTCCTGCTTTAAGAACCTTCAGATTGTTATGGACGCCAACACCCTGGACAACTACAAGGAAATTGCCGGACAGAACGTGGGCGCGGCCCTGATTGTCACCGGCACCGTGGTCCTGACCCCCCAGGCCAAGCAGCCCCTGGAGGTAAAGGCCGCCGCCATCCAGGTGGAGGGCGCGTCCGCCCCCGACTACCCCCTGCAGAAGAAGCGTCACAGCGTGGAGTTTCTGCGGACCATCCAGCACCTGCGGCCCCGGACCAACCTGTTCTCCGCCGCCTTCCGGGTGCGCTCCGTGGCCGCCCACGCCATCCACTGCTTCTTCCAGGACCGGGGCTTTGTGTATGTGAACACCCCCATCATCACCGCCTCCGACTGCGAGGGCGCCGGTGAGATGTTCCAGGTGACCACCCTGGACCTGAACAACGTGCCCAAGACCGAGGACGGCCAGGTGGATTACAGCCAGGACTTCTTCGGCAAGAAGGCCAGCCTCACCGTGTCCGGCCAGCTGAATGCGGAGAACTTCGCCATGGCCTTCGGCGATGTGTACACCTTCGGCCCCACCTTCCGGGCGGAGAACTCCAACACCGCCCGCCACGCCGCCGAGTTCTGGATGGTGGAGCCTGAGATGGCCTTTGCCGACCTGAACGACTACATGGACACCGCCGAGGCCATGATCAAGTACATCATCCGGACGGTGCTGGAGCGCTGCCCCGACGAGATCAGCTTCTTCAACTCCTTTGTGGATAAGGGGCTGAAGGAGCGGCTGGAGCACGTCGCCTCCTCTGACTTCGGCCGGGTGAGCTACACCGAGGCGGTGGCCCTGCTGGAGAAGGTCAACGACCGCTTCGACTACAAGGTGGAGTGGGGCAGCGACTTGCAGACCGAGCACGAGCGGTATCTCACCGAGGAGGTGTACAAGAAGCCGGTGTTCGTCACCGACTACCCCAAGGAGATCAAGGCCTTCTATATGCGCCAGAACGAGGACGGCAAGACCGTGGCCGCCGCCGACTGCCTGGTGCCCGGCATCGGCGAGATCATCGGCGGCTCCCAGCGCGAGGAGCGGCTGGACATCCTGGAGGCCCGCATCAAAGAGCTGGGCATGAACCCCGAGGACTATAAGTATTACTGTGACCTGCGGCGGTACGGCTCCTGCCGCCACGCCGGGTACGGCCTGGGCTTTGAGCGCATGGTCATGTATCTCACCGGCATCGGCAACATCCGCGACGTGGAGCTGCACCCCAGAACGGTGGGCAACGCGGAGTTTTAAGCGCGACCCAAAGAATAGCGGATACAAAAAAATCCCGGCAGACTGGTTTTCGTCTGCCGGGATTGTTGTATTCAAAATCAGTGGGTGAGCGGGGCGGCGGTTGGAATGACCGGATCAGGAAAACGGAGTGCAGGGAGCCGGGGTGGAAGTGGGTCAGCGGAGGTCAAATTTATCCTGGATGAACTGCAGATCCTCCGCAGTAGGTACGAAGCGGTCGATGTTGAACTGGCCCACGACGGTTTCGCCGTCGGCCTCGTAGACAGGAACGGAGAGGGTCTTCAGCGCGGAACGGTCCCAGTCTGCGTCAAACAGGGAGCCGTTCATGCGGCGGCGCTCAGTCTGGCGGATGTAGCCCTTCATGCCGTTGGTGGCCACGGCAGAGACCAGGTCGGGCTCCGTCCCGGTGATTTCCCGGGCATCCTCGGGACCGTAGGTCTCGCCCTTGGCGTTGACGGGGTACTGGCCGTTGTCCAACTGGCGGAGAAGGTGGACCTGGAGGTCCTCCACGCCCTCGATGGTGAAGGTGCCGATCACTCTGCCGTCCCGGTCATACAGAGGGATGTCGCGGTCCTCGGCGGCGGCCAGGATACGGGTGTTCAGGTCCATGTCGCTGTTCAGAAGGGTCATGCGGTCCTCGGCGCGGATATAGCCGTGCACGTCGTTGTTGCCGACGGCGGCGATGAGGTCGGGGGACTGGCCCACCACATCGCTGAGCAGCTCGGAGCCGTAGGTCTCACCGTTGATATTTCGCAGATACTGGCCGTCTTTGCCCAGGGTCTGGAGCAGCTGCGTCTCGGCGGCGCGGCTTATGGTTGCAGTCTTGGTGGTGGTGTGGGTGGTGAAGCTGCCGTCGCGCTCTTTAATGGCGACCTGGCCGCGGCTGTATGCGGCATCTGCGGCGTATTTACCGGTGGCAGTATACTCCAGGTTGGTGGCGACGCGGTTGGTGACCCACTCGCTCTCCTTCAGCAGGTCGCCGGATTCGTTATACAGTCCGGCCTTCAGCTGAATGGAGTTGGCCGGAGTGTCGCCGTTGGTGACCTGGATATAGGTGGCCGCCCGGAAGGAGGTGCCCTGATACAGGGAGGCCCAATAACGATAGGTATAGCCGTTGGTGGTCAGCGTGGACTTGGAGGATTCGTATTCAGCGTCACCGGCGTAGAGATCGCGGTTGACAACGGCGAAGGCGGGAATACTCATCGCCATGCACATGGCGGCGGCCAGGGCAATACTCAGGAATTTTTTCATGGGGGTCTCCTTTCTGGATCTGACTTTATTTGAAATGGTTTGTCTGCTGGAGCATGGGGATGGGGAAATGCTGTCAGTCTCGCTGAGCGATATCGTAACGGAAGGTAATTTCACCGCTGCTGGTGGGCACAGCCTTGAACTTGTAGTTCTTTGCCGTGAAGCCGGTGACACGCGCAGAGATATGTCCCTTTTCGCCGGGGGCGAGAGAACGGGCATTTTCACCATTGATAGAAATCGTGATACTAACGGACCCCTTGTTCTCGATGTAGAAGTTGACGGTGGAACCATTGCTCTTGCTCAGCTTGATGGTCTTCTCCCAATCAGTCGCGTCTTTGACATCGCCGCCAGCGAGGTCGAGATCGAGAGGAGCAACAATAGAGTTCCCGGCAGAGGTCTTCACGGGAGCGGGAGCCTCAGTGGCAAAAGAAGTAACAGCCATCGTCATGCACATGGCGGCAGCCAGGGCGGCAGAAAAATACTTTTTCATAGAGGGTTTCCTTTCTAAAAATTTTTGTGGGGATGAATGAAACTTAGTAGTTAATGCGTCCGGAAACGGAAACGCTGCGGCCGGAATTGTTGCGGATGGCGAACGTATAGGAGCCGCGTTCGTCGACTTGGATAGATGCGTTGACGGAACCGTTGGAACCGGAAATATACCGGAAATTCCCGTTGGGTTCCAACAGACCGAAATCAATGCTGGCCGTCGTGGGGGCGTAGGTGCACTTGATTGTGACAATCTGGCCGCGTTCCATTTGGAAGCTGCTTCCGGCAACCAGTTCTCTCGGCTCCAGAGTAACGTTGATAGAGCCAGTGGCACGCTCCATAGAGAAGCCACCTACCTTGGTGGAAACCATGCTGTAAGACATCTCGTCCATAGACTTATAGTTGTTGGTCTGAATTGCTCCGGCGGAGCCAATACAGCACATCAGCATGACGCAGGAGAGAGTTCCACACAACAATTTTTTGACGTTCATACTATTTCACCTCCTTCCTTTGTTCAGCGGTCACGGGCCATACTCAATGTGTCTGGCGGAAGATAGGTCAAAGGAATCCTCTGGCAGACTTTCGATGGCGGTGACAGCGGGATAATCCGGGGAGAGCTTCGCGTGCAGGTTCCAGCCGAGAACGAACATTCCGGCCAGGCAGAGACCGCAGGCCAGGCAGGCGGCGGCCAGGAGGGCGGGGCGTTTCCAGCGGGGCGGCGCGGGCTGGGACGGGGTGGGTTCGGGCTTCGGCTCCGGGGCCGACTTGGGCTTGCGGAGGGGCTTGCCGACGGGGCAGGGGAGCTTGTAGTCGGTCAGGTCCTCCACAGAGATCTGGTAGAAGCGGGCCAGCTGTACCAGGTTTTCGGAGCTGGGGACCGCTTCGCCCCGTTCCCATTTGATGATGGCCTGGCGGGAGATGGTAAGCTGTTCGGCCAGGGCCTCCTGGGTCAGGTCGTGGTCCTTTCGCAGCTGGATGAGCTTTTCATACATGGTCATGTCGTCCTCTCCTCGGATCGTACTCACAGTATAAGCGATTTGGCGGGAATCGGCCAGAAAGAAGGGCTTACATTGGGGCAGTTTGCGCGGTAACTTTAGGTGACACGGTGTAAGCTTTGGTTTACATTGCGGAAAAATTCGGTATATATGCAATCTACCATAGGAAGACGTTCTTGTCAAGAGAACGGCTGGGCGGGTTCCGGGGAGAAAAGCTGACACTCCCGCCCGGAACGTGTAAAAAAATTGTGAACCCCCTTGCAATTTTACCGGGAACGCGCTATGATATGGTTAGCACTCAAAGGAAATGAGTGCTAAACTGAATTCCGTGAATCCCAAGGTTTTGATATACAAGGAGGAATGCCGCTATGGCAAAGAAACAGTTTAAGGCAGAATCGAAGCGTCTGCTGGACCTGATGATCAATTCGATCTATACCCACAAGGAGATCTTCCTGCGGGAGCTTATCTCCAACGCCAGCGACGCCGAGGACAAGCTGGCCTACAAGTCCCTCACCGATGAGAACGTCAGCGTGGACCACAAGGACCTGAAAATCACCATCATTCCCGACAAGGAGAAGCGCACTCTGACCCTGTCTGACACCGGCATCGGCATGACGAAGGACGAGCTGGAGGCCAACCTGGGCACCATCGCCAAGAGCGGCTCCGGCCAGTTCAAGGCCGACCTGGCCGCCGACGACAAGGCCGCCGAGAATATCGACGTCATCGGGCAGTTCGGCGTGGGCTTCTACTCCGCCTTTATGGTGGCCGACCAGGTGACCGTCCTGTCCAGGGCCTGGGGCAGCGACGAGGCCTGGATGTGGCAGTCCGACGGCGCGGACGGCTACACCATGACCCAGTGCGAAAAGGACGCCCCCGGCACCGACATCGTCATGCACCTGAAGGAAAACACCGACGGAGAGAATTACGACCAGTATTTAGAGACCTATAAATTACAGGAGCTTATCAAAAAGTACTCCGATTATATCCGCTACCCCATCCTGATGGAGGTGGACGACTACCGCCAGAAGCCCAAGCCCGCCGACGCCGGGGACGACTACAAGCCCGAGTGGGAGACCGTGAAGGAGTGGAAGACCATCAACTCCATGGTGCCCCTGTGGCAGCGGCAGAAGGCCAAGGTCAAGCCCGAGGAGTACAACGCCTTCTATAAGGAGAAGTTCGGCGACTGGCAGGACCCCCTGGCCGTGATCCACACCAGCGCCGAGGGCGCGGTGACCTATAAGGCCCTGCTCTATATCCCCGCCCAGACCCCTTATGACTTCTACACCCGGGAGTATCAGAAGGGCTTGCAGCTCTATTCCTCCGGCGTGATGATCATGGACAAGTGCGCCGATTTGCTGCCCGACTGCTTCCGCTTTGTGAAGGGCGTGGTGGACTCCCCCGACTTCTCCTTGAACATCAGCCGTGAAATTCTTCAGCACGACCGCCAGCTGAAGGTCATTGCCAACGCGGTGGAGAAGAAGATCAAGTCTGAGCTGGTGAAGATGCAGAAGGACGACAAGGAGAAGTATGAGAAGTTCTGGAAGGCCTTCGGCACCCAGCTGAAATACGGCGTGGTGGCCGACTACGGCGCGAAGAAGGAGTTGCTCCAGGACCTGCTGCTGTTCTGGTCCTCCAAGGAGAACGCCTTTACCACCCTGGCCGCCTATAAGGACCGGATGCCCGAGGACCAGCCCTACTACTACTATGCCTGCGGCGAGTCGGTGGACAAGATCGCCAAGCTGCCCCAGGTGGAGCGTATCCTGGACAAGGGCTATGAGATCCTGTACTGCACCGAGGATGTGGACGACTTTGTGATGAAGGCCCTGGCCGAGATCGACGGGAAGAAGTTCAAGTCCGTGGCCGACGACGATGCCATCCCCCAGACCGAGGAGGAGAAGAAGGCCGCCGAGGAGAAGGCCGAGGCCGGGAAGGGCGTTCTGGACGCCGTGAAGGAGGCCCTGGGCGAGCAGGTGAAGGAGGTCCGCATCTCCTCCATTCTGAAGTCCGGCGCCTGCTGCCTCACCGCCGACGGCCCCGTCTCCCTGGAGATGGAGAAGTATATGAACAAGGTGGAGGGCGGCCAGCACATGAAGGCCGAGCGTGTGCTGGAGCTGAACGCCGACTCCGCCCCCTACGCCGCCCTGAAGAAGGCCGTGGACGCCGGGGACAAGGACACCGTGGCCAAGTACGCCAAGCTGCTCTACGCCCAGGCCGTTCTGCTGGCCGGGCTGCCCCTGGAGGACCCTGCGGAGTATAGCCAGCTGGTGTGCAGCCTGATGGTGTAAGAGAATACT
>URTG01000003.1 GCA_900550705.1 uncultured Eubacteriales bacterium
AAAGAGGATTACGGCTATGAAGCCGAAATGAATCTTTTGCGGCGTACCATTGCGGAAAACGAATCATAAAGGACGAATCAAGGGGACGGTTCTTCTGATTAGAGAACCGTCCCCCTGATTATAATCACCAGGTGGGGAAATTCCAGACTGGGTGATTGGCGTGCCGACGGCTTTCCGTTGAAACAGAGGGCGAAGTGTGGTAGAATGACGGGGACTAAGCTGTGAAAAGGGGGAGGACCCATGCCGAAGCTGCATCTGATTCTGGGCCGGGCCGGCGCAGGAAAGACCACGGCGGTGCTGAAGCGCCTGTGCGCCAACGGCGCGGTGCGGCCCCAGGTGCTTATGGTGCCGGAGCAGATGTCCCACGAGACGGAACGGGCCCTGTGCCGCCAGGGCGGGGCGGCGGTGTCTGTCTATGCCGAGGTGCTGTCCTTCAGCCGTCTGGCCAACCGCATTTTTCAGCAGGCGGGGGGACTGGGAGACCCGGAGCTGGACGGCGGCGGACGGCTGCTGCTCATGTATCGGGCGGTGAAGTCCATGGCCGGAGCGCTGACGGTATACAGCCGCCCCTCCCGGCGGCCGGCCTTTCTCCAATCCCTGCTGGACACGGCGGACGAGCTGAAAAGCTGCTGCGTCCTGCCCGAGGTGCTGGTGACCGCCGGGCGGGACATCGGCGGGCCGGAGGGGGACAAGCTCCGGGACCTGGGATTAATCTGCGGCTGCTACGACGGCCTTACCGCCCAAGTCGCCCTGGACCCCAAGGACCGCCTCACCCGGGCGGCGGAGAAGCTGAACTCCTGCCCCTGGGCGGCGGGAAAGGACCTGTGGCTGGACGGCTTCACCGACTTCACCCCCCAGCAGGGGGAGGTGCTGCGGCGGCTGCTGCGCCAGGCGGAGCAGGTCACCGTCACCCTCACCTGTGACAAGCTGGAGGAGGACGAGGGGGGCACGGGTATTTTCTCCCCCGCCCGCCGGACGGCGGCCTGGCTGCTGCGGCTGGCACAGCAGGGGGGCATCCCCTGTGAGGTGGAGCACCTGGTAGGGGACTTCGCCCCCCGGACACCGCCGCTGATGGCCCTGGAGCGGGGCCTGTTTGCCGACGGAATGCCGGAGCCTGTCCCCACCCGGGGCTGCGTCACCCTGTTCCGGGCCAATACCCCCCGGAGCGAGGTGGAGTGGGCCGCCGCCGCCGTCCGCCGCCTGGCCCGGGAGCAGGGCCTGCGCTACCGGGACATCGGCGTGGTGGCCCGGGATTACGAGAGCTACCGCGATTTGGTGGAGTCCATCTTCCCCCGGTACGGTGTGCCGGTGTTCTCCTCCGCCATGACGGAAATTCTGGAAAAGCCGGTGCTGGCTCTGGTCACCGCCGCCCTGGACGTGGTGGCCGGGAACTACGCCTATGACGATGTGTTCCGCTATCTGAAGACCGGTCTCACCGACCTGCCGGAGGAGGAACGGGACCTGCTGGAAAATTACGCCCTGAAATGGGACATCCGGGGCAGCCGCTGGACCCAGAGCAAGGAGTGGTCCTGGCACCCCCGGGGCTACGGCCTGCCCTGGGAGGGGGAGGACCTGGAGCGGGTGGTCCGCATGGACCAGGCCCGCCGCCAGGTGGTGGAGCCTCTGGAGGAGCTGCGGAAAAATCCGGACCGCACCGGGCGTGGGCAAGCGATTGCACTTTACAGCTTTTTGGAGCGAATCGGACTGCCGGAGCGCCTGGAGCAGCGGGTGGAGGAGCTGCGCCGCCGGGGGCAGCCCGCCCTGTCCGACGAGTATCGCCAGCTGTGGGAAATCCTCTGCGGCGGCCTGGAGCAGTGCGCCCGGCTGCTGGACGATGCCCCCATGGAGCTGGAGGAATTTTCGCTGCTGTTCCGGCTGGTGCTGTCCCAGTACGACGTGGGCAGCATCCCCGTCTCCCTGGACCGGGTGACGGCGGGGGAGACCACCCGCCAGACCGGCCACCCGGTGAAGGCCCTGCTGTTCCTAGGGGCGGATGACAGCGCCCTGCCCATGGTCACCGCCTCCCCGGGGCTGCTGTCCGATGAGGACCGGTCCCTGCTATCCGTCTACGGGCTGGAGCTGAACCAGTCCCAGCGGGACCTGCTGTGCCGGGAAATGACCACGGTATACCTCACCTGCACCCGCCCCAGCCGGTATCTGGCGGTGAGCTGGCCCGCCCAGGGGCCGGGGGGGGAGGAGCGCCGCCCCAGCTTTCTGCCCGGGCGGCTGAGACGGCTGTTCTCCGACCTGACGGAGCAGCGGGAGGAGGACTGGAACGGCTCCTTCCGTCTGGAGGCCCCGCTCCCGGCCCTGGAGCAGGCGGGGCGGAACGCCCCCCTCCGGGCGCTGCTGGCGGAGCTGCCCGGTCTGCAACCCCAGACCCGGCGGCTGGAACGGGCCGCCCGGTGGGAACGGGGCAGCCTGTCTCAGACGGCGGCGGAGCGGCTGTACGGCAGGCGGGTACCCATGTCCGCCTCCCGGATGGACAAGTATAAATCCTGCCATTTTTCCTATTTCATGCGCTACGGCCTCAAGGCAGAACCCCGCAAGCCTGCGGGCTTTACAGCGCCGGAGTACGGCACCTTTGTCCACTATGTGTTGGAGCAGGTCCTTCAGGATGGAATGTTCCGCCAGACTGCCCTGCCGGGGATGGAGACCACCTTCGGCCCGGCGGAGCGCACCCGGCTGCACCAGCTCACCCAGGCGGCGGTGGAGCGCTATGTGGCCGAGCAGCTGGGGGGGCTGGAGGGCCAATCCCAGCGGTTCCAATATCTGTTCCGGCGGCTGCTCCGCTCCGTCCAGGCGGTGGTGGACAACGCGGCGGAGGAGCTGCTGAACGGCCAGTTCCGGCCCATCTCCTTTGAGCTGGGCTTTTCCAAGGGGGGCGAGCTGCCCCCGGTGGAGCTTACCGCCGACGGGGTGACCCTCAGCGTCTCCGGCTTTGTGGACCGGGTGGACGGCTGGCTGCACGACGGGCGGCTCTATCTCCGGGTGGTGGACTACAAGACGGGGCGGAAGTCCTTCGACATGACGGAGGTATGGAACGGTCTGGGGCTGCAAATGCTCCTGTACCTGTTCACCCTGGAGGAGAAGGGCCAGGCGCTCTACGGTGCGCCGGTGGAGAGTGCCGGGGTGCTCTATCTCCCCGCCCGGGACGCGGTGATTCGGGGCAGCCGGACCATGACCGACGAGGCCTGGCAGAAGGCGGTGGACAAGGAGCTGGTCCGCAGCGGCCTGGTGCTGGACGACCCGGCGGTGCTGGAGGCCATGGAGCCGGCCGGAGCCAAGGGCTACCGCTTTCTGCCCCTGCGGGTGGCGAAAAGCTCGGGGGCCATCACCGGCGACGCCCTGGCCACCGCCGAACGGCTGGGCAAGCTGGGGCGGCACATCCAGAAGGTGCTGGAGGCCATCTGCGGCGAGCTGGCCCGGGGGACCATCACGGCGGACCCCTTCTGGCGGGGGGCGGAGAAAAACGCCTGCCGCTTCTGCGACTACGCCGAGGCATGCCACTTTGAGGAGGGCCGGGGCGGCGACTGCCGCCGCTGGCTGCCCGGCGTCAACGCCCGGGAGTTCTGGGAACACATCGACAACGAAACCCAAGAAAGAGGGGCACCGAACCCATGAAAAGCAAAAATGTATTAGCCATCTGCGACCTGCCCGGTTACAGCAAGGTGGCCCTGTCCGCCATCCTTCCGATTCTGGCCAACCTGGGGCACAACGTGTGCAATCTGCCCACCGCCCTGGTGTCCAACCCCTTTGAATACGGCCGGTTCGCCCTGCTGGACACCACCGACTACATGAAGCAGTGTATGTCCGTCTGGACGGAGCTGGGCTTCTCCTTCGACTGTATCACCACCGGCTTTCTGGCCTCGGCGGAGCAGGTGCGGCTCATCCGGGACTTTATCGTCAGTCAGAAGAAGGACGGCCTCCTTGTCCTCACCGACCCGGTCATGGGGGACGACGGCGCCCTGTACAACGGCGTTTCTCCGGAGGCGGTGGAGAATATGCGGGGACTCATCGGCGTGGCCGATGTGATTGTCCCCAACCTGACGGAGGCGGAGTTCCTGGCCGGACTGTATGAGGGCCGGGAGCAGCTCACCCAGGCGGAGGCCCGCCAGGTCATCGACGGGCTGCGGGCCTTCGGCACCCGGTCCGTGGTCATCACCAGCGGCGCGGAGGCGGAGACCGGCGACCATGTGGTCTGGGGCTACGACCATCAGACGGGGGAGTATTTCCGGATTCCCTTCCGCTACATCAAGGCCCACTTCCCGGGCACGGGGGATATGTTCGCCTCGGTGCTGCTGGGCTGTCTGCTGGAGGGCAAGCCCCTGTACGACGGGGTGAAGCGGGCCATGGACGTGCTGGAGCAGCTGATTTTCCAGCAGAAGGACAACCAGGACAAAAACCGCGGTCTGCAAATCGAAAACTTTCTCACCGTGTTTCGCGGATAAGCTAAAACGCCCGGAAAGGAGCGGCTGACATGGCCTTTCCCTTGACAGAGGAACAACAGAAAATCGTCCGGGACCGGGGGGGAGAGCTCCTGGTTTCCGCCGCTGCCGGGTCGGGCAAGACCCGGGTGCTGGTGGAGCGGCTGCTGGACCGGGTGGAGCGCGAGGGGCTGGACATCGACCAGTTCCTGGTCATCACCTACACCAAGGCGGCGGCGGCGGAGCTGCGGACCCGCATCGCCCAGGAGCTGGCCGACCGGCTGGCGGAGCGGCCCAACGACCGGCACCTGCGGCGGCAGACCACCCTGGTCTACCAGGCCCAGATCTCCACCATCCACGCCTTCTGCGCCGCCCTGCTGCGGGAGAGCGGCCACCTGCTGGACCTGGACCCGGACTTCCGCCTGTGCGACGAGGGGGAGGCCCAGGTGCTCATGGCCCGGACGCTGGAGGAGGTGCTGGACCGCCGCTACGAGGACCTGCCCCCGGACAGTCCCTTTGTCCAGCTGGTAGACACCCTGGCCGCCGGGCGGGATGACAGCCGCCTGGCCCAGATTACCCTGGACATCTTCAGCCGGGTGCAGAGCCACCCGGACCCGGAGCAGTGGCTCCTGGCGCAAAAGGCACTGTGGAGGCTGGACGGGATTCAGGACATGGGCCGGACCTGCTGGGGCGCGCTGCTGCTGGAGGACGCCCGCCGCCAGGCCCGGTGGTGCCTGACCCGGTTGGAGACGGCCTGTACCCTGGCGGGGGGCGACGAGCTGCTGGAGGCCAACTACCTCCCCTCGCTGGAGGAATCCGTCTCCGCCCTCCGGGCGCTGGTCTGCGCCGAGACCTGGGACCGGGCAGCGGTCTGTGTGCCCATCCCGTTCCCCGCCGCAGGGCGGAAGAAAAAGCGCACCCAGGAGCTCAGCCCCATGGAGGAGGAGGCCGCCCTTTTGACGACGGAGCGGGTGAAGGCCATCCGTTCCCGCTGCAAAAAGCGGCTGGAAAAGACGGCCCAGCTGCTGGAGGGGGACAGCGCCGCCCTGCGGGAGGAGCTGTCTCTCTCCGCCCCGGCGGTCCGGGCGCTGATGGATCTGGTGATGGACTTTCAGCGGGCCTACCAGCTGGAAAAGCGCCGCCGGAGCCTGCTGGACTTCTCCGACCTGGAGCACTGCGCCGTGAAGCTCCTGCTGGACGAGAAGGGGGAACCCACCCCGCTGGCCGACCACTGGTCCCAGCGGCTGGCGGAGGTGCTGGTGGACGAGTATCAGGACACCAACCAGGTGCAGAACGCCATCTTTTACGCCATCTCCCTGAAAGGGCGGAGGCTGGTGGAGGTGGGGGACGTGAAGCAGTCCATCTACCGCTTCCGCCTGGCCGACCCCACCATTTTTCTGGAGAAATACCGCCGCTTCGCCCCCGGGGAGGCGGCGGAGGAGGGCCGGCCCCGGCTGCGGGTGCTGTCCCGGAACTTCCGCTCCCGCCCCCAGGTGCTGGAGGGCTGCAACGATCTGTTCCGGAACATCCTGTCCACCGAGCTGGGCGAGCTGGACTACACCGACGACCAGGCCCTGGTCCCCGGTGCCGCCTTTCCGGAGGGGGAGGGCTACGCCCTGGAGCTGGACGGGCTGGACCTGTCCTGCCTGGGGGAGCAGGAGGGGGAGAAGGACAGCAAGGACCTGCTGGAGGCCCGCTTTACCGCCCGGCGGATTCGTCAGATGCTGGACGAGCCCATGCAGATCAGCCAGGGCGGGGCGCTGCGGCCGGTGCGCCCCTCGGACATTATGATTTTACTTCGCAGCCCCGGCGCTGTGCTCCACCACTATCTCCGCGCTCTGGACGAGGCCCAGGTCCCCTGGAGCGCCCAGGGGGGCGACGACTTCTTCCAGACCACCGAGGTAAATACCGCCCTGTCCCTTCTTCAGATCGTAGACAACCCCCGCCAGGACGTGCCCCTCATCGCCGCCCTGCGCTCCCCGGTGTACGGCTTTTCCGGGGACAAGCTGGCGCTGCTCCGGGCGGAGGGAGCGGGGGACTTCTACTCCGCCGTGGTGCGCGGAGCCCAGGCAGGGGACCGGGAGTGCCGGGACTTTCTGGACCAGCTGGCCGAGCTGCGCTTCGGCGCAGGGGACCGGACCTGCCGCCAGCTCATCTGGCACATCTACGAGCAGACCAATCTGCTGGGCATCTTCGGCGGCATGGACGGGGGCGACAAGCGGCAGGAGCACCTGCTGGCCCTCTACGCCCTGGCGGGGCAGCTGGAGGGCTCCGGCTGCCGGACGCTGTTCTCCTTCCTTCTCCGCCTGGAGCGGATGCGGGCCGCCGGAGCCAAGCTGGGCACCGTGAGCACCGGCGGGGACGGGGAGGGCGTGTCCATTCTCTCCATCCATCGCTCCAAGGGCCTGGAAAAGCCAGTGGTGCTGCTGTGCGGCCTGACCCGGCGGCTGAACCGGGACGACCTGATGCGCCCGGTGCTGTTCCACCCGGAATTGGGCGTAGGCCCCAAGGGGCTGGACCGGGAGCGGATGATCGAATATCCCACCCTGGCCCGCCGGGCGGTGGCCCGCCAGCTGGAACGGGAGATGATGTCGGAGGAAATGCGCCTGCTCTATGTGGCCATGACCCGGGCCAAGGAAAAGCTGATCCTGGTCCTCAGCCTCACCGACGGGGCCAAGGACCTGCAGCGGCTGGGGGAGGATGTATCCGCCCCCGTATCTCCCCTGGCGCTGGAAAGCCAGCCCAGCGTGGGCCACTGGGTGCTGCTCTACGCCCTGAGCCGCCGGGAGGCCGCCCCGCTGCGGGAGGCGGCGGGACTGCCGGAGCCGGAAGCCTTCCCGCCCGCCGGTCCGGCCTGGGACATCCGCTGGATGGACGGCGCGCCCCTGTGCCGGCGGCTTGAGACGGCGGGCCGGTTTGCCGATCTGCCCCAGGCGGGGGAGGAGGACCTGTCCGCCCTGCGGGAGAAGCTGGCGTGGCAGTATCCCCATCTGCCCCTGGCAGACCTGCCCTCCAAGCTGACGGCCACCCAGATCAAGGGCCGGGCCGCCGACCGGGAGGCCGCCGAGTGGGCCGAGCCGGTGGAGGCGCCAACGGACCCTGCGCCCATTACCCGGCCCAGCTTCATCGCGGAGCGCCAGGGTCTCTCCGCCGCCCAGCGGGGCACCGCCATGCACCAGGCCATGCAGTATCTGTCCCTGGACGGCAACCACACCCCGGCGGGGGTGGCGGAGGAGCTGGACCGGCTGATGACCGGGGGCTTTCTGACCTCCCTCCAACGGGAGGCCATTCCGGCGGCCCGGCTGTCCGCCTTTCTGTGCAGCAGCCTGGGCCGGGAGATGGCCCGGGCTGCGGAGTGCCGCCGGGAGTTCAAATTCTCCCTGCTGGTCCCCGCCCGGGACTGCTTTCCGGAGGCGGAAGCCGGGGAGGAGGTCCTGCTCCAGGGCGTGATCGACGCCTGGTTCGGGGACGAACGGGGCGTCACCGTGCTGGACTTTAAGAGCGATAGCATCCGCCCCGGCGGGGAGGCCACCCGGGGGGAGGAGTACCGCCCACAGCTGGAGGCGTACAGCCGCGCACTGGCGCAGATCCTGGGCCGCCCGGTGCAGCGGCGGGTGCTGTGGTTCTTCGCCACCGACACGGCCTATGAGCTTTGAGCTGTGTCCTCCACAGGCAGGGCGTCGTCCACCAGGATCATGTCCGCCCCAAAGCGGCGGACGGCCCGCCAGGGGAATCGCCGGTCCGGCTCCCGGCCCAGCAGGCCGAACCACCGGCGGCGGCCGGGCAGCACCAGGGCCGTGATCCGGCCGGTGTCCGCGTCCAGCTCCACCTCCCGCAGATAACCGAACCGCTGGCCCTGGGACACGCCGATCACTTCCTTGTATTGCAGCTGGCTGAGATGAAGGTCCATGAATGTTCCCGTCCTTTCCGTATTTTTCCCAGTCTATGCCCTGAAACCGCAAAAAATCCGTTTCGCCCCAAGATGAGGTGAAACGGATTTTTTTGCGGTTTGGAGTTACTGCGCCAGCGCCTCCAGCGACTCCGGCAGCTCCATCAGGTTGGTCATGCTCCGCAGACTGACGCCCAGGGTAGACAGGTTGTGCAGCATGGCGGAGGAGGCGGGGGGCAGGATGCCCAGCGCCCCCAGGGCAATGAGAGAACCGTTGAAGCCGATGACGAACCGGTAGTTGGACCGGATACGGGCCATCAGACCGGCGGCGATCCGCCGCAGACCCACCAGCTCGAACAGACTGCTGGCGGAGATGGTCACGTCGGCGATCTCCCGGGCGATGGCTGCACCGCTGCTGATGGCGATGCCCACATTGGCAGCGGACAGGGCGGGGGAGTCGTTGATGCCGTCGCCGATCATAATGACGGTGCGGCCCTGGGCCCGCTCGGCCGCCACATAATGGGCCTTGTCCTCGGGCAGGACCTCGGAGTGGTACTCGTCCACGCCCACCTGGGCGGCGATGGCGGCGGCCGTGCGCTCGCTGTCGCCGGTGAGCATGACGGTCTTGGACACGCCCAGGCGGCGCAGTGTGCGGATCACGGCGGCGGCCTCCCTCCGCAGGGGGTCGGCAATGCAGATCACCGCGGCCAGCTCCCCGCCGATGGCCAGGTACAGGTGACTGTACTCCCCGGGCAGGGCGTCGAACCTCTCCCGCTCTCCGGCGGGGACGGTGCAGGCCTCGTCCTCAAAGACGAAGTGGGCGCTGCCGATGATGACCTTCTCGCCCTCCACTGTGCTGGAAATGCCGTGGGCCACCAGATACTCCACCTTGGAGTGCATCTCCTCGTGGTCCAGGCCGCGCTCCTTGGCGGCCTGGACCACGGCGTTGGCCATGGAGTGGGGGAAGTGCTCCTCCAGACAGGCGGCCAGCCGCAGCATATCGGCCTCGCTCCGGCCGCCGAAGGGGACCACCTGAGCTACCACGGGACTGGCGTAGGTCAGGGTGCCCGTCTTGTCGAAGACGATGGTATCCGCCTGTGCGATGGCCTCCAGAAGCTTGCCGCCCTTCACGGTGGCGTGGTAGGCGCTGGCCTCCCGCATGGCGGACAGCACCGCCAGGGGCATGGACAGCTTCAGCGCACAGGAGAAGTCCACCATCAGGACCGACAGGGCGCGGGTGACGTTCCGAGTCAGCAGATAGACCAGGCCGCTGCCCGCCAGGGTATAGGGCACCAGCTTGTCCGCCAGATTGCCGGCGCGGCTCTCGGCGGTGGACTTCAGCTTCTCTGACTGCTCGATCATGGAGACGATCTTGTCATACCGGCCGCTGCCCGACTGCTGCCTGACCTGAAGGACGCACTCGCCCTCCTCCACCACGGTCCCGGCGTACACCTGGGAGCCGGGGCGCTTTGCCACGGGGGTGGACTCGCCGGTGAGGGATGCCTGGTTCACCATGACCTCCCCCTCGGCCACCACGCCGTCCAGGGGGATCAGCCCGCCCATGCGGACGCAGACCAGGTCGTCCACCCGGACCTGGGACAGGGGGACAAGGACCTCCTCCTCGCCGGTCTTCAGCCAGACCCGGTCGATGTTCAGGGACATACAGCGGGCCAGGTCGTCCACCGACTTCTTGTGGGTCCACTCCTCCAGCAGCTCGCCCAGCCGCAGCAGGAGCATGACGGACCCGGCGGTGGGGTAGTCGCCCCGGAGGACGGACACTCCGATGGACGCCCCGTCCAGCACCTCCACCCGGAGCTGACGGCGGAGCAGACAGCGCAGACCCCGCAGCACATAGGGCACGGCCCGGACCACGGTGTAGGCGGTGTTCAGAATACTGGGCAGGAACAGGGAGCGGGCGGCCTTGCCCACTACCAGGCCCACCAGCTTCTCCTCATAGGCCCGGTTCAGCGCCCGGCCGCTGTGCACGACGGCGGCATCCTCGGCGGAGCAGGTCTCGTAAGAAAACTTCGCCAGGCCCCGGAGCAGATTGGCCCGGGGGCCGCTGTAACAAATCACGGCGCAGCAGGTCCGGTCGTGGACGGTGACCCGGGTGACGCCGGGAAGCCGCTGCAAATAGCTGTCCAGCCGGTCGGCCTGGTCCATGGTCATGCGGGGCTGCACGGCCTGGACGCGCAGACGGTTCCGGCATTCATGCAGAATTTTGAATTTCATTGGGTATCACACTCCTCAAGCGGGAAAATGAGGGGCAGAGGAGCCGAAGCGTCACGCGCTCCGGACCCTCTGCCTGTATCCTCCACGAGAAAACGCTCAGACCTGGGCGGCCTCAGCCTCCACGGTCTCCGGAACGGCCTCCTCTGCGGCGGCCTTGGCGGCGGCGCGCTGCTCGTTGATCTCCTTGGCGGCGGCCAGAATGTCGCCGGCGTTCTCCTGGACCTTGTTCACGGTGGTCATGGCGCACTCCTTCACCCGCAGCGCGGCGGCGGTGGTGTGGGTGTAGACCTTCTTGGCGTCGTCGCTGGTCAGCAGCTTCAGACCGGCGGAGCCGAACAGGGTGCCGCCCACGAACAGGGCCAGATGCTTGTAAGACTTGAAGTTCATAATAAGTACCTCCAAAAAATAGAATAAAAATCAGAACCGACCGGGAGAGTCTCAGCGAAAGAAGGAGAACAGACCCTTCTTCTCGCAGGACTCGCTGCGGAAGGATGTGACCTGGTATCCGGCGGCGGCGATGGTGTCCCGCAGGACCTGCTCGTCCAGGGGCGCGTCGGAGAGAATCACCGTCTCCCGCCTGCGGTGGGAGGAGGTGACCTTCTTCACGGAAACCGCCCTTCGAATCGCCTCGTTCATGTGGGATTCACACATGGAACAGGCCATTCCGGAAATCCCTAACGTCGTTTGTACCACAGCAAAACACCTCGCTATGCAGTCGCCCAAGAGCAGCTGGGGCGTTGTTGCAGCCCGGTAGTTACCCCAGGGTAACTCGCCCTTTGGTGGTTAATATAGCAGATTTTTGCAGTCTGGTCAAGAGAAAAAGAACCGCAAAAAACGCAGAGATTTGTGCTTTTTACGGCCCTGAAATTCGTTACTTTTTCGGTTGGTTGATCTCTGCCGCCCGGTCCCGGAGCCAGGCTTCGGTCTGGGTCAGGCCCTCCTGGGACAGGGGGAAGGCGGCGGTCTCTAAAATCTCGCTGAGGGCGCGGGTGAGAGGACCCCGCCACAGCTCCAGCCGCAGCTGGGTCTCGGCGGGCTGGCCGCTGCCCTCCGGGGGCTGCTGCTTCACCGGCTCGATGTAAAACCGGGCATCGCCCAGGCTGCCGTACCAGCTGTTGCCGTTCTCCCAGAACAGCATGGTGGGAATCAGAAACTCGTCCATGCACAGTCGCTCCTTTGTTTCTTCTTTGCCCCTATTATGCCAGAAGTTGGGGCAAAAGTAAAGAAGCACCTCCGCCGCCCTGTGGCATAGAATGGGACGTGGCAGTGCCGCAAAGAACGGAAACACACGAGCTCCCCCCCGGGGAGCTTGGTAAAGGAGCGCGTTATGAGACGATATTATGCTTCTGATTGGGAGCAGCGGCGGAGCGACGGCGTGGTGGCCTATCTGAACCGAGGGGACGGGTGCTGCGGGCCGTGCTATCCGCCCTGCCCGCCCCCGGGACCCCAGCCGGTCCCGCCGCCCTATCCGCCCCTGGTGGGTCCCACCGGCCCCACCGGTCCCCAGGGCATCCCCGGCCCGGACGGTGCCGTCGGTCCTACGGGTCCCCAGGGTATTCCCGGCCCGGATGGAGCTGTCGGCGCAGCGGGTCCCACCGGCCCCGCCGGACCCGCCGGAGCCACCGGTGCGGTCGGACCCGCCGGGCCTGCGGGCGCGACCGGGGCGACTGGGGCAGTCGGCCCCACCGGACCCACAGGCCCCGCCGGTGCCACGGGTGCCGCCGGAGCGGCAGGTCCCACCGGTCCCACTGGACCCGCTGGCCCTGCCGGACCCACCGGTGCTACGGGTGCCGCCGGCGCGGCAGGTCCTATCGGCCCCATCGGCCCCACGGGACCCACTGGCCCTGCCGGTGCAGCGGGCGCTGCCGGCGCAGAAGGACCCGCCGGGCCTGTGGGCGCGGACGGCGCACAGGGACCCGTCGGTCCTACCGGCCCCACCGGCCCCACCGGCCCTGCCGGAACGGTGACGGCTGCCGCCGCTGTGGCCGATGCCACGGGGGCAGAGGACGTGGTGACCCAGTTTAACAGCCTGCTGGCCAATCTGCGGGCCGCCGGCTTGCTGGCAACCTGACCAAAACGGGCGGCCCGGAACACTCCGGACCGCCCGAAATTCAGAGGGGAGGGGGACGCCGTGTCCCGTAACTTCGTGTGCGTCTACGCCATCTGCAAAAACGAGGCGGCCTTTGTAGACCGCTGGATGGACTCCATGTCTGAGGCGGACCGGGTGGTGGTGCTGGACACCGGCTCCACCGACAAAACCCCGGAGCTGCTCCGCCGCCGGGGCGCGGAGGTCACGGTGGAGACTATCTCCCCCTGGAGGTTCGACGCGGCCCGGAATCGCTCCCTGGACCTGGTGCCGGAGGAGGCGGACATCTGCGTCTGCACTGACCTGGACGAGGTCTTTCACCCCGGCTGGCGTGCCGCCCTGGAAGCGGTCTGGACGGAGGGGGTGTGCCAGGCCCGCTATCGCTATACCTGGAGCTTCCGTCCTGACGGCGGAGAGGGGCACGTCTTCTGGATTGAAAAAATCCACAGCCGCACCGGCTTCCGCTGGACCCATCCGGTCCACGAGGTGCTCTCTTGGGTGGGGCCGGGCCAGCGGGGCCGGGCCGTGTTTGCCGAGGGGGTGCAGCTGGACCACCACCCGGACCCCGGCAAATCCCGGGGGCAGTATCTCCCCCTGCTGGAGCTTTCGGTGCAGGAGGACCCGGAGGACGACCGGAATCTCCACTATCTGGGCCGGGAGTACCTGTATCACCGGCGCTGGGACGACTGCATCGCCGCCCTGACCCGGCATCTGTCCCTGCCCCGGGCGGTGTGGCGGGATGAGCGGGCGGCCTCCATGCGCTATCTGGCCCGGGCCTATGGGGCCAAGGGGGACAAAAGCCAGGCCCAGACCTGGCTGCTCCGGGCGGCGGCGGAAGCGCCCCACCTGCGGGAGCCGTGGCTGGACCTGGCGCGGTGTCTCTATGAACAGGAGGACTGGGAGGGGGTGCTGTGGAGCACCGGCCGGGCCTTGTCCATCACCCAGCGCCCCCGGACCTATATCAGCGAGCCGGGGGCCTGGGGCAGTCTGCCCTATGACCTGCAAGCCATCGCCTACTACCGCACGGACCGACTGCCTCAAGCGCTGGAGGCCGCCCGCCGTGCCCTCGAATTGGAACCGGACGATTCCCGGCTGCAAGAGAATGTGGCCTTGCTCCGCACACTGGTTCAGAGGCCCCAGTCGGCGGGGTCCTCCCATGAGCGATAAGTGATGTCGTCTGTGCACCAGATGAGATTCCCGTCGCGGTCCGCTGTGTAATAGGGCATGGAGGGGCGGACGAACTGCCGGCCCGCGTCGTCGGTGACCACGGCGGCATAGGCAAATTGGTCGCCCTCGGATACGTCCAGGGTGGTCTTCTCCTGCTGGAAGAAGACGGCCCCGTCGGAGCGGGTGCGCTGCGGCAGCCAGGATACCAGGCGGTGATTCCGGAACAGTCCCACCTGGATCTTGGCGACTGAGGTGAAGCCAAGCACCGCATTTACCGCCGCAGCTGTGGAGGAAGAAACCAGGTCCAGCTCGCCCGCCGGGACGGTGACGTGCCTGCCGTCCTTGTCGGCGGTGCCGCTCATCAGCAGACCGTAATCCGCAATGGTTACCTCGGGAAAGGTGCCGGTGTACAGGCCGGGATAGGTATCCAGCAGCTGGGTCTGGCTGGTGTCTCCCGTGCGGAAGACCACGGTGAGGGTGATGTGGTCGGTGAGGGCGCAGGTGAGCTGGGCGGAAAACTCCTGTCCATCCCCCAGGGTGCCGGCGGCGGTCACCACCCCCTGGCCGCTGTCCGCCTGAAACTCTGCGGTCATGCCGGGCTGATAGGTCTTGGGCACCGCCCGCAGGGAGAAGGTCACGGTGTTGGCCTTCAGATCTCCGGAGACGATCTCCGTGCCATAGTCCGCCGTGAGGGCATTTTGCGCCCGCAGAATGTCCTCCACCTGCTGGGTCACGGAATTCAGCTGGCCCGACATGGTGGCAGAGAGGTTGTTCACCGAGTTGGACAGGGTGTTATACTGGTTCTGATACTGGTCCCGCAGCCGGTTCACCCTGCCGTTGACCCCCAGCAGCAGACCCAGGGCCACCAGGCAAATGGCCCAGCGCTTCCACCGGGACTGCGGCTTCGTGGGCGGGGGCGGCTGGCTCTGCTGCTCCTGCTGATAGCGGGATAAAATCTCCTCCACCAGGCGGAGCTGCTGCTCGGACAGGCCCTCGTCGGCGGCCTGCTCCGGCCGGTCCTCCTCCACCCCCAGCAGCCAGCCCACGGGGACGGAAAACATCCGGCTCATGGCCACCAGCTTGTCGATGTCGGGCAGAGAGGTGTCGCTCTCCCACTTATAGATGGACTGGCGGGAGACCCCCAGCCGTTCGCCCAGGGCCTCCTGAGACAGGCCCAGCTCCTTTCGCTTGGCGGCGATGCGTTGTCCCGTTGTCATATTGCTCATCTCCTTTGTCCCCAGCCTAGCAGAAGGCGGGAAAAAGACCACCGCCCGGCGGTTTCAATCCTGCTAACCAATGGTTTACAGTCTGTGAAACCCATTGGGGCGCAAGGGTTATCAGACTTGCTCAAAGCCCGAAATAGGATTCAATCTCCCCCCGGGCGGCCCGGACGGAGCCCTGGACGAACCCGGGCTTTCCGCCGCCCCGGCCGTTGAGGGCGGCGTTCATCTCCTTGGTAAAGGTCCGCAGGTCGCCGTCGCGCAGACCGATGGCGTACTTATAGCCCTGCGCCTCGTCGCCGGAGAAGCAGGCCACCCGGCCCATACGGGTCTGCATCAGCGCGTCGCACAGGCGGCGCAGTCCGTCGGAGGACAGGCCGTCCTCAAACAGCAGCAGGTCGCCGGAGCCGGCGTGCTCCACCGCCAGGGCGGCAAAGCGGCGCTCCTCCATGGTGCAGACGCGGGACTTCAGCGCGTTGTTCTCCTCCAGCAGCCGCTGGACGGCGGCGGCCGTCTCGAAGGGCTTGGCGGACAGCAGGTTGGAAATGCGGTGGTTCTGCTCCGCCAGCCCACTGAGCCAGCGCAGCGCCCGTCCGCCGCAGACCAGCTCAATGCGGACGCCCTCCCGGAACCTCTGCATCGACAGCAGCTTCACCAGCCCGATCTGCCCGGTGGCGGCCACATGGGTGCCGCAGCAGGCGCACACGTCCGCCCCGGGGAAGGAGACGATCCGCACCCGGCCGGTGAGGGCTTTCTTGCTCCGATAGTCCAGCGCCTCCAGCTCCTGGGGCGTGGGGTAGGTGATGACGGTGGGGTGGTCCTGCCAGATATAGCGGTTGGTCTCCGCCTCCAGCTCCCGGAGCTGGACCTCGTCCAGGGTGATGTTCAGGTCGATGGTGATCATGTCGCTGCCCATGTGGAAGCCCACATTGTCGCACCCCCACTTGCTGTGGGCGATGCCGGAGACGATGTGTTCCCCGGAGTGGTTCTGCATCAGGTCAAAGCGGCGGTCCCAGTCGATCTCGCCCTCTACCTGGGTGCCGCACGCCAGCGGGCCGTCGCAGAGGTGGACCACATGGCCGTCCCGCTCGTGGACCTCCAGCACCTTCACGCCCCCCAGGGTGCCCACGTCATAGGGCTGGCCGCCCCCCTCGGGGTAGAAGGCGGTCTGGTTCAGACAGATTTCCCACCCCCTCTTGCCCTGGGTACAGGCGGTCACGGCGGCGGTGAACCTGGTTTGATAGGCATTTTCTTCATACAGCTTTTCCATGAAAAGCACCTCGCAATCTGTGAGAATCGTTGCCCATAGCCTACCACGTTTCGCCGAAAAAGGGAAGCCTATGGCGGGAAAAAGCGGAAAAGTCCCCTCAGATTTGCGTCTATGGCTTGCAATCCGGGGAATCCTATTGTAAAATGGAGGGACAGTACCGGCGCGCTCCGCCGGAAAGCCTGAGAAATGAGAGGAATACTATGAAGCCTTTGGTTGCCATTGTGGGCCGCCCCAACGTGGGGAAGTCCATGCTGTTCAATAAGCTGTGCGGACAGCGCCTGTCCATTGTAGAGGACACGCCCGGCGTGACCCGCGACCGCCTGTATGCCCAGTGTGAGTGGCGGAACCGGGTGTTTGACATTGTAGACACCGGCGGTATCGAGCCGGGGACCGACGACCAGATCCTGTCCTTCATGCGGGAGCAGGCGGAGATCGCCATCCAGGCCGCCACCGTGATCGTCTTCGTCTGCGACATCAAGACCGGCATGACCGCCGCCGACCAGGAGGTGGCCAATATGCTCCTGCGCTCCCGCAAGCCCGTGGTGCTGGCGGTGAACAAGGCCGACCAGACCGGCCGGGAGAACCCCGATGTATACGAGTTCTACAACCTGGGCCTGGGCGACCCCATCTCCGTCTCCGCCCTGCACGGGCACGGCACCGGCGACCTTCTGGATGCCTGCTTCGCCTACTTCCCCCCAGAGGAGGAGGAGGACGAGGAGGAGGACGTGATCCGCGTGGCCCTCATCGGCAAGCCCAACGTGGGCAAGTCCTCCCTGGTGAACCGTATTCTGGGGGAGGAGCGGGTCATTGTCTCCAACGTGGCCGGAACCACCCGCGACGCGGTGGACAGCTACTTTGAAAACGAGTGCGGCAAGTACCGCTTGATCGACACCGCCGGAATGCGGAAGAAATCCCGGGTGGACGACCGCATTGAGAAGTTCTCCGTCCTCCGGGCCACCATGGCCATCGAGCGCAGC
This sequence comes from uncultured Eubacteriales bacterium, assembly GCA_900550705.1. Taxonomy (GTDB): domain Bacteria; phylum Bacillota; class Clostridia; order Oscillospirales; family Oscillospiraceae; genus Lawsonibacter. The sequence goes on from URTG01000003.1 coordinate 17,269, forward strand.
GATGTGTGTCTCATTATGATCGATGCCCAGGAGGGCGTCACCGAGCAGGACACCAAGGTGGCCGGCCTGGCCCACGAGGCGGGCAAGGCCTGTATCGTGGTGGTCAACAAGTGGGACGCCATCGAAAAAGACGGCAAGACCATGGACAAGATGCGGAAGGATGTGGAGCGGGATTTGTCCTTTATGTCCTACGCCCCCATTATTTTCATCTCCGCCATGACCGGTCAGCGGGTAGACCGGCTGTTTGAGATGATCAACTACGTCAACAACCAGGCCGTCACCCGCATCTCCACCGGGATGCTGAACAACGTTCTGTCCGACGCCACCGCCCGGGTGCAGCCCCCCACGGACAAGGGCCGCCGCCTGAAAATCTACTATATGACCCAGGTGGGTGTCCGTCCGCCCCACTTCGTCTGCTTCTGCAACGATGCCCGACTGTTCCACTTCTCCTATCAGCGCTATCTGGAAAATCAGATTCGCGCCACCTTCGGCCTGGAGGGAACCCCCGTCCGCATGAGCATCCGGCAGAAGGGCGACAAGGAGGGGTAAGCCCATGACTGTGCTGATTGATGTGCTCCCGTTTCTGCTGACCGCCGCCCTGGCCTACTTCTGCGGCTGCTTTAACGGCGCGGTGATCGTTTCGAAGTATATCCTGCGGGACGACGTGCGGAACCACGGCAGCGGCAACGCCGGACTGACCAACTTCTTCCGCACCTTCGGCGGCCCGCTGACCCTGGTGGTCATTCTCACCGACGTGCTCAAGGCCGTGGCGGCCATCTCGCTGGCCGTGTGGCTGAGCGGGCTGGTGGGTCCCGCCTCCGCCGTCAGCGGGTGGTTCCGGGGGGCCGACCTGACCGTGGTATTCAAATACTGGGGCGGTCTGTTCTGCCTGCTGGGACATATGTTCCCCTATATGTTCCAGTTCAAGGGGGGCAAGGGCATCCTCTCCGGCGGCACCATCGCCATTATGATCGACTGGCGGATCGCGCTGGTGGTCTGGGGCGGCTTTCTGCTGCTGGCGGTGTGTACCCGCTATGTGTCTCTTGGCTCCTGCTGGGCCGGGGGGAGCTTTCCCTTTGCCACCTGGTTCGCCTACCATAATGTGCCCATCACCGTGCTGGCATTGGCGATCGGCGTGCTGATCCTCTATATGCACCGGGGAAACATCCACCGGCTGCTCACGGGAACGGAAAACAAATTCAGCTTACATAAAAAGAAGTCATAAGGAGGAACTGACCATGAAAATTACCGTCGTGGGAAGCGGCGGCTGGGGCACGGCCCTGGCGCTGCTGCTGCTGGAAAACGGAAACGACGTGACGCTCTGGTCCTTTCACGAGGCGGAGTCCAACATCCTGCGGGAGACCCGGGAGAACCCCCTGCTGAAGGGCGTAACGCTGCCCGAGGGACTGAAATTCACCACCGACCTGGCCGCCGTGCGGGGCTGCGAGCTGGTGGTCATGGCCACCCCGTCCTTCGCCGTTCGCGGCACTGCTACCAAGCTGAAGGAGCTGCTGGACCCCGGCACGATCCTGGTGTCCGTCTCCAAGGGCATCGAGAAGGACAGCTCCCTGCGCCTCAGCCAGGTCATCCAGGCCGAGGTGGGGGACAAGTGCCCTGTGGTCGTTCTGTCCGGCCCCTCCCATGCCGAGGAGGTGGGCCGCCACATCCCCACCGGCGTGGTGGCCGCCGCCGACGACCTGAAGCTGGCGGAGAAGGTCCAGGACGTATTTATGAACCAGCGCTTCCGGGTCTACACCAGCGACGACAAGGTGGGAACGGAGATCTGCGCGGCCCTGAAAAACGTGATTGCCCTGTGCGCCGGCTGCTGTGACGGCATGGGCTGCGGCGACAACACCAAGGCCCTGCTGATGACCCGCGGCCTGGCGGAGATGGCCCGCCTGGGCGTGGCGCTGGGCGGCAAGAAGGAGAGCTTTACCGGCCTTGCCGGCGTAGGCGACCTGATCGTCACCTGCTGCTCCATGCACTCCCGCAACCGCCGCTGCGGCATTCTCATTGGCCAGGGCAAGCCTGTGGAGGAGGCCGTGAAGGAGATCGGCGCCGTGGTGGAGGGCTACTATGCCGCCGCCAACGCCCGCGCTCTGGCCCGGCGGGTGGGCGTGGAAATGCCCATCGCCCAGGCCGCCTACGAGGTCCTGTACGAGGGCCGCAATGTCCACGGCGTGGTCACCGACCTGATGACCCGCTCCAAGCGCTCCGAGCTGGAGGAGGGCTGGAGCTGCTGAGGCTTCTCATTTCCTTATGGACCCCCGGAGGACCGCTGCGTCCCCCGGGGGTTTTCACGTCTGTCCCTCTCCCGGCATAGCATAGACCAACACCCGCGGGCGCGGCCCGCAGGAGGAGGGACTGCCATGTCAGAATCGGGAACGTTATTGGTGCGGGTCTACGCCTCCCAGGCGGAGATTCCGGTGAAGGGGGCCACGGTAGTGGTGACCGCCGCAGGGCGGCGGGGAAAGCAGCGGCTGCTGTCCGTTCAGATCACCGACAGCAGCGGAAAGATCAAGCCCATTCCCATTTCCGCCCCGGACCGGGCGGAGAGCGAGGTCTGCGGGCTGCCCGACAGCGCGGCCCCCTTTGCCGTGTGCGATGTGTGGGCGGAGCACCCGGGATATGCCATGCTGCGGATCAAGGGCGTTCAGATCTTCTCCGGCATTGAGACGGTGCAGAACATCGAGCTGATTCCCCTGGGGGTGGGGGAGAGCAGCTTGCAGCACCTGGACGTGCGGGACATTCCCGCCCAGAGTCTGTGAGGCGGCGATGATCGTTGTCACTCCCTATGTGCCGGAGACCATCACCGTCCACCTGGGACCGCCGGACCAGTGGGCGGAAAATGTAACGGTGAGCTTTCCGGACTATGTGAAGAACGTGGCCTCCAGTGAAATTTACCCCACCTGGGAGCCGGCGGCCATCCGGGCCAATATCCTGGCCATTATCTCCTTTGCCCTGAACCGGGTGTATACCGAGTTTTACCCCAGCCGGGGCTATGACTTTCAAATCACGGCCACCACGGCCTACGACCAGAAGTTCATCCGGGGCCGGAACATTTTTGAAAACATCAGCCGGGTGGTGGATGAGATTTTTAACCACTACATCCGCCGCAAGGGCTTTGTGGAGCCTCTGTCCGCCAAGTTCTGCAACGGAACCACCACCACCTGCGACGGCCTGTCGCAGTGGGGCAGCCAGGAGATGGCCCAGGCGGGGGCAAACTCCATGGACATTCTCTACCGCTATTACGGCAAAGACATCGAGCTGGTCCAGGACACCCCCGTGCAGGATGTGCATGGCAGCTACCCCGACCCGCCCCTGCGGCTTGGCTCCGTGGGGGACCAGGTGGTGGCGGTCCAGGTCATGCTCAACCGGATCGCCCGGAACTACCCGGCCATTCCCAAAATCTCCGCCATCACCGGGACCTATCAGCAGGAGACGGAGGCCGCAGTGAAGGAATTCCAGCGGATCTTCAACCTCACCCCGGACGGGGTGGTGGGGAAGGGGACCTGGTATCAGATGGTCTATCTCTATGTGGGGGTCAAACGGCTGGCGGAGCTGGTCAGCGAGGGGCAGGATTTCACCCGGGTCCAGTTCCGCTACCCCGGTGTGCTCCGGGAGGGGGACGCCAACGACTCCGTCAAGGTGCTGCAATATATGATGTCGGTCCTGGCGGAATTCAACAATACCCTCCGGCCCGTAACGGCAGACGGGGTGTTCGGCCCTGCCACCACCCTGGCGGTGCGCCGCTACCAGACCCAGCGGGGCCTGACGGCCGACGGCATTGTGGGCGCAGCCACCTGGAACTCGATCTACCGGGGCTTTTCCCGGCTGAATGCTTACGGAAAACGCCGGAACCTGGGGGAGCAGGAGGATTGAAGGAGATCAGCTTGTCAAAAAAAGGCTTCGCCGCTTTTTTGCCAAGCTGCAAACATTTTAACTGCGTTAAAATGTTATTGATTTCAACTGATTACACCTCAGGCTATGCGAAGGGGGCGGGGCGGGTGACGGGAGCCGCGTTAGCAGACCCGATAAAAGACCCGGTTGCCCGCCTGCCGGGCAGACAGCAGCTCCAGGCCGTGAAATTTCAGCACAAAGCTCCGGATGGTGGCGTAGGCGGCGCGGCCGAAATCCCGCTCCAGCTGCTTGGTGGTGAACTCCTCGCTCCGCGAAAAAACCACCAGACCGCCCCGGCTTTTCCAGGGAATGTTCGGTTTAACTGGACAGAAGGGACAATCTATGATAGGATGGAAACCACAATCAAAAGTATGCCCGCCCGGCGGGCAGATAGGAGTACGTTTGGTATGACAGAAAAGCACGGACATAAAAACGGCGGATTCAGTTCCTCCGTCGGCTTCGTAATCGCCTGTGTCGGCTCGGCAGTGGGCTTGGGGAACATCTGGATGTTCCCCTATCGCCTGGGGCAATATGGCGGGGCAGCCTTTTTGCTCCCCTACCTGTTCTTTATTTTCCTGTTCGGCTGGGTGGGCCTGTCCGCCGAGTTCGGCCTGGGCCGGCTGGCCGGGACGGGCACCCTGGGCGCCTATCGCCGCTGCTTCCGGGCGCGGGGGAAGGAGAAGCTGGGCGGCGCGCTGGGCTGGATTCCTCTCATGGGCTCCCTGGGCATCGCCATCGGCTACGCGGTGATCATGGGCTGGGTGCTCCGCAGTCTGGCGGGGTCGGTGTCCGGCGTACTGCTGTCGGCGGAGCCCAACGAATATTTCCAGGCCGCCGCGGTAAATCTGGGCAACCCCCTGTGGCACTCGGTGGTGGTGGTCCTGGTCTGCCTGGTGCTGATGTTCGGCATGACCAACGGCATTGAAAAGGTCAGCAAGGTGCTGATGCCGGTATTCTATGTGCTGTTCCTGGCGCTGGCCATCTGGGTGGGCCGGCTGCCCGGGGCGTTTGAGGGCTACTCCTTCCTGTTCGTCCCCGACTGGTCCAAGCTGCTGCAGATCGACACCTGGGTCATGGCCATGGGGCAGGCCTTCTTCTCCCTGTCCATCACCGGCTCGGGGATGATCGTCTACGGCGCGTATCTGCAAAAGGACGCAGACATCCCCCAGGCCTCCATCCGCACCGCGGTGTTCGACACCATGGCCGCCATGCTGGCCGGTCTGGCCATCATGCCCGCCGTGTTCGCCTATGGGCTGGACGTGGCCCGGGGACCGGCGCTCATCTTCATCACCCTGCCCACGGTGTTCCAGCAGATGCCCATGGGGCGGCTGTTCTCGGTGTTCTTCTTCCTCTCGGTGTTCTTTGCGGGCATCACCTCGCTCATCAATATGTTTGAGGCGGTGATCGAAAGCTGGCAGAGCCGCTTCCAGCTGGGCCGCCGGCCGGCGGTGCTCCTGTGCTCCGCCCTGACGCTGGCGGTGGGTCTGTTCATCGAGAGCGAGGCCCGGGTGGGCACCTGGATGGACTTTATCACCATTGTCGTCATTCCCATCGGCGCGGTGCTCGGGGCCATCTCCGCCTATTATGTGCTGGGCTGGCCCACCCTGCAAAAGGAGCTTCAGTCCGGCCGGAAGAAGCCCGTGGGCGAGCTGTTCGGCGTGGTGGGCAGGTATGTGTATGTTCCCCTGACCATTCTGGTGCTGATTTTGGGCTTTATCTACAAGGGGATCGGCTGACAGGGCCGATTCGCCCCCCCGGAAAAGGAGGCGTTTTATGGCGGTGCAGAAGCAGAAGTATCAGATCAATATGTGTGAGGGCAGCCTGGCGGATAAGCTGTTGCTGTTTGCCATTCCGCTGATGGCCTCCAGTGTGCTCCAGCTGCTGTTCAACGCGGCAGACGTGGTGGTGGTGGGCCGCTACTCCGGCAAGGAGGCCCTGGCGGCCGTGGGGTCCAATGCGGCCCTGATCAATCTGATGATCAACCTGTTCGTGGGCCTGTCGGTGGGCACCAATGTGGTGGTGGCCCGGGACATCGGCGCGGGGCGGCACGACAATGTGAGCCGCAGTGTCCACAGCTCCATTACCCTGGCTCTCATCAGCGGCGTGGGGCTGACGGTGTTCGGCGTGGTCCTGGTGCGGCATATCCTGGAGTGGATGTCCTCCCCGGCGGACGTGATCGACCTGGCAACGGTCTACCTGCGGATCTACTTCCTCGGGATGCCCGCCACCCTGCTGTATAACTTCGGTTCGGCCATCCTCCGCGCCCAGGGGGACACCAAGCGCCCCCTCTATTACCTGACGGCGGCAGGGGTGGTGAACGTGGCCCTGAACCTGCTGTTCGTCATTCAGTTCCGCCTGGCGGTGGCCGGGGTGGCGCTGGCTACCGTTATCTCCCAGTACATCTCGGCGGCGCTGGTCCTCCGGTGTCTCATGGGGGAGGAGGGTCCCCTCCGCCTGGAGCTGAGCAAGCTGGGGCTGGACCGGGCGGTGATCGGCCGCATTTTGCAGGTGGGTCTGCCCGCCGGATTCCAGGGGATGGTGTTCTCCTTCTCCAACGTGGTGATCCAGTCCTCGCTGAACTCCTTCAACAGCGCCGTGATCGTGGCGGGGTCGTCCACCTCGTCCAACATCGAAAACTTTGTCTATGTGTCCATGAATGCCTTCTACCAGACGGCCATGACCTTTGTGGGCCAGAACTACGGCGCGGGCAAGTGCAGGCGGGTGGACCGGGTGGCGGAGCTGTGCATCGTCTTCGTGATCCTCACCGGCCTGGTGCTGGGCAATCTGGCCTACTTCTTCGGCAGGCCCCTGGCGGAGATCTACGCCCCCGGGGAGCCGGAGGTGGTGGCCCAGGCCCTGGTCCGGCTGAAATACATCACCTGCCCCTATTTTGTGGGCGGCTTTATGGACGTGATGGTGGGCATTCTGCGGGGGCTGGGGTACTCGGTGTTCCCCATGATGGTCTCGCTGGTGGGGGCCTGCGGTCTGCGGCTGCTGTGGGTGGCCACGGTGTTTCAGGTCTACCGCGCCCCGGCGACCCTGTACGTCTCCTACCCCGTCACCTGGGCGGTGACCGGCTGTGTGCTGGTGGTTTTCTTCTTCTGCGTCCGCAAGCGGGCCTACGCCCTGGTCCAGGGGGCAGAACCGGCCTATATGTCGGCGGAGGGACACCACCCAGAGGTGCAGTGACCCCCTCCATTCTCCCGGAAAGCGAGTGATTCCATGGAATTGACCCAGCAGCTGACCCAGCGCCTCAGCCAGCAGCAGCTCCAGAGCATTGAGCTGCTGCAATACAGCAGCGCGGAGCTGGAGGAATTCATCCAGAATCTGGCCCAGGAGAACCCCCTGGTGGAGCCTGTCCAGTCCGACGGGGACCCCCGACGGGAGCCTACGGCGGAGGACCGGGAGCTGCTGCGCCAAATGCGCTGGCTGGAGGACAACGACGGGCAGAACCGCTACTATCAGTCCATGGACGAGGAGGAGATGGACCCCCTGGCCCGGGCCAGCAGCGGCGGCGGGCTGGAGGAGACTCTGTTCCGCTTCCTCTCCCGCCAGCTGGACAGCCGGGAGCTGGACCGGGAGACGGCGGGGCTGGTGGGCTATCTGGCGGAATGTCTGGACGAGAACGGCTACCTCCGCATCCCCCTGGCCGACCTGGCGGAGGACGCGGGCGTCCCGGTGGAACAGCTGGCCCGGGCCAAGACGGTCCTCCAATCCCTGGAGCCAGCCGGGGTGGGAGCCGCCGACCTGTCGGAGTGCCTGGCCCTTCAGCTGGAGCGCATCGGCATGACCGGCCCGGTGCTGGACATCGTCCGCACCGGCTTAGAGGACCTGGGCCAGCGGCACTACCGGGCCATCGCCCGCCGCCTGTCCCTGACCCAGGAGCAGGTGGAGCGGGCCGCCGCCGTCATCCGGGAGCTGGACCCCCGGCCCGGGGCAGTGTTCGCCCCGGCCGCGCCGGTGCAGTATGTCCAGCCCGACGTGTTTGTGGAGCGGGCGGAGGACGGCACCCTGTCGGTCCGCACCCGGGGCGGCCAGCGCCCTCCCTTCCGGATGAATCGCTGCTACCGCACCCTGCTGGAGCAGACGGAGGACCCGGAGGTCAAGACCTATCTCACGAAGAAACTCCGCCAGGCCCAGGGGGTGCTGAAGGGCGTGGAGCAGCGGGAGAGCACCCTGCTCCGCTGCGCCCGGTGTATCGTGGCCCGGCAGAGCCGGTTCTTCTCCCACGGCCCCCAGGCCCTGGTCCCCCTGCGGATGGCCGACGTGGCCCTGGAGCTGGACCTCCACACGTCCACCGTCAGCCGGGCGGTGCGGGAAAAATATCTCCAGTGCCGCCAGGGGGTGTTCCCCCTGGGCTACTTCTTCTCCCGCAGTGTCGGCGGCGAGGACGGCAGCGCCCTGGGCGGTTCCGCCGCCCATGCCCTTCTCCGTCAGCTCATCGACGGCGAGGACAAATCCGCCCCCCTGTCCGACCAGAAGCTCTGCCAGGCCCTGGCCGCGCAGGGCTGCGCCATCTCCCGGCGGACAGTGGCAAAGTACCGGGAGCAGCTGGGCATCCCCGGCGCGGCGGGGAGAATGAAACGAGGATAGAAACTGAGACTATCAAAAAACTCGCTTCGGCCAAAGGGTTCGGAGGGAAGGATCGTTGGAAAGGGGACCGTCAGGGTCCCCTTTCCGCTTGTCGAAAAAGTGGCTTCGCCGCTTTTTTGCCAAGCTGTGCTTCAGCGGTCTGTTTTTCCGCTTCGCCGCCCCAGGGCCTCCACCGTCTCCCGGGCCGCCCGGGCGGTGACGATCCCCCGCCGGCCCCACTCCTCCAGCCGCTGGGCCAGCAGCGGGTCGGGTGTCTTCTCCGCCAGGGCGCGGCACCGGGTCCACCAGTCCACACTCCAGCGATACAGCGTCCGCAGGGCCGGGAGAAGGGGCTGTGCGCTCTCCGCCGCCGTCCGTGCCGTCCGCTCCTCCACCCCCTGCTGAAGAAAGCGGTCCGCCGTCAGCTCCCGCTCCGTCCGCCGGAGAAGCCCCGCCCCCTCGTTCAGCGCCCGGCTCCCCGTCCGGCGGGCCAGCGCCTGGGCCAGGTCCCGCCCCCGCACCAGGTCCCGGGCCAGCGCGGCCAGCTCATCCGGCTCGTCGGCCTTCTCCTCCGTCTGCCGGGCCGTCCCGACGGGGAGCGGCACCAGCGGACCGGCCGACCGGCCCTCCATCACCCGGTCCCACACCCGGCGAAAGACCTCCGGGTCCAGCGCCTCGTCCCCCGGCCGGGGCAGCGTCTGCCGTTCTTCCATGGAACATTCCTCCCTTTCCTCCGGCCCCGCAGAGGGAGGCCGCTGTCTCTTTATGCTATGCCAGACCCGGACAGGAGGTTCCGCCTACAAAAAAACGGACCGGCGCACTGCCGGTCCGTGATGGGAATCATTCTGCGTTACTGCTGTGTCTGCTGCTGTCTGGGCAGCTGCTCCAGGCTGATATACTCGGCGATGCCCGCCACAAATTCGGAGTTAGAGGGCTTCTCCTCCCCCAGCCGGTTCCCGAAATACCGCCGGATGGCCCCTGAGTTGCCCCGGGTCCATACGATGTCCACCGCGTGGCGGATGGCCCGCTCCACCCGGGAGGGGGTGCTGCCGCAGCGCTTGGCCACGTCGGGGTAGACCACCTTGGTCATACCCGCCAGAACGGTCCGGTCCTGCACCGCCATCAGGATGGCCTCCCGGGCATATTGATAGCCCAGCACATGGACGGGCAGTCCCAGCTCCCGGAGGATGCCGCTGGCCTGCATGATGCGCCACCGGGTGTCGTCCTTCCGCTGGCGGCCGTAGTCGATGAGCTGCCTGGCCCGGCGGCAGAGCAGGGTGTCGTCGCAGGGACGGATCATGTAGTAATCCGCGCCGCTGGCCGACGCGATGTCCGCCATAATGTCGCTGGTGCAGGAGGAGATTACTATGGTCCGGGGCCGGTGGGGCAGCGTCTGCAGCTTCTCCAGGGCGTCGATGCCGTCCGCCTCGGTAAGGACCAGGTCCAGAATGATGCCGTCGGGCTGCAGCTCCCGGGCCAGGCGCACCAATTCCAGGCCGCTGGCCGTCTGGCCCACCAGATGAAAGTCCCCCGCCGCTTGAAAAAGCTCTACCAGCTCCCGGCGCTTCACGGGGTCCGCATCCCCAATGAGAATTCGTTTCACTTCGTCCATGGTTCCCTCTCCGTCCTGATCCATTCTTACGTTCCTTTGGCGCTGAATCCTTTTGTCTCCCCCGTCCCCATAGGGGACGGGGGAGACTTGCTTTCCCTAGGTGAAAGCAATGGCTTCTAGTAAGAAATTACCACATTTTCCGGAATTTTTCAACAGGGTTCCCCATTTTTCGTCAACAAACGTTCGACATTTTTCGACAATCCCGTCAATCGGACAGCAGAATCCGGTCGTTGTCCAGGTCCTTCCCCGCTCCGGCGCGGAACCGGGCCAGCAGGTCGTTCACCGTCATGCCCCGGCGCTCCTGGTCCTTGATGTCCAGCACGATGCGGCCCCGGTCCATCATAAAGGTCCGGTTGCCCAACTCCAGGGCGTTTTTCATGTTGTGGGTGACCATCAGGGTGGTGATCTGGTTCCGGGCCACCACGTCCTTGGTGATGTTCAGCACCTTTTCCGCCGTGCCGGGGTCCAGGGCGGCGGTGTGCTCGTCCAGCAGCAGCAGCTTGGGGGGCACCATGGTGGCCATGAGCAGGGTCAGCGCCTGGCGCTGGCCGCCGGACAGCAGACCCACGGGCTGGCTCATCCGGTCCTCCAGCCCCATCTCCAGCTTAGCCAGCTGCTCCCGGAAGAAGGCCCGGTCGGCCTTGCTGGTCCGGCTGAAATAGGCGTGCTGGTTCTTGGCCGTCCGCAGATAGGCCAGGGCCAGGTTTTCCTCGATGGTCATGTGAGGCGCGGTGCCCCGCATGGGGTCCTGGAACAGCCGGCCGATCATCCGGCTGCGGCGATACTCCGGCAGAAAGGTGAGGTCCTCCCCGCCCAGAACGACAGAGCCCGCGTCGGGGTAGAACGCCCCGGCGATGGCATTGAACAGGGTGGACTTGCCCGCGCCGTTGGAGCCCACGATGGTGACGAAGTCCCCCCGGTCCAGGTGGACGGTCACATTCTCCAGGGCCTTCTTTTCGTTGACGGTCCCGGGGTTAAAGGTCTTGGAAACTTGGTTCAGCGTCAGCATCTCAGCGTCCCTCCTTCGGTCCGGTGCTCCGGGCGGCCGCCTTCCGCTTCTGGAAGGCCGCCCAGTTCTTCAGCGTGGGGGCCGCAATGGACAGGCCCACCACGATGGCAGTGACCAGCTTCATGCCCTCGATGGGCACCACCTTGCTCCGCAGCACAATGGCATACACCAGCCGATAAAACACACTGCCCACAAAGACGCACAGCGCCCCCCGGGCCACCGAGCCCTTGCCCAGGATGGTCTCGCCAATGATGAGGCAGGCCAGACCGATGACCACCATGCCGGTGCCCATGTTCACGTCGGCGCTGCGCTGATACTGCCCCGCCAGAGCGCCGGACAGGCCGGTGAGGGCGTTGGACACGCACAGGCCCACCATCACGGTAAAGGTGGGGTTGATGGAGGAGGCCCGGACCATGTCCCGGTTGTCGCCGGTGGCCCGGATGGACAGGCCCAGCCGGGTGCCCAAAAAGGCCACCAGCAGCCCCGCCGCCGCCAGCGTCACCGCCCCGGCCAGCAGGATCTCATGCCACTCGCCGCCGATGCCCGTGTCCCGGAACAGCATAAAGATGGTGCTCTGCTTCAGCAGATTGGCGGTGGACTTCCACCCCATGACCATCAGATTGACGGTATACAACCCCGTATTGGTGACGATACCGGCCAGAATCGACGGCACGCCCAGCTTGGTCTGCAAAAATGCGGTGATAAAGCCCGCCGCCGCGCCGGCCAGCATGGCCGCCGGAACGGCCAAGATCGGGTGTCCCGCTCCGCAGACGATCACCGACACCGCCGCCCCCAGGGTGAAGCAGCCGTCGGTGGTCATGTCGGCGATGTCCAGAATACGGAAGCTCAGGAACAGCGCCAGGGCCACGGGAGCGTAAATAAAGCCCAGCTCCAGGGCCGTCTGTAAGATATACAGCACGAAGTTTCATCCTTTCCTTTTAACCCAAAGGCCCCCCAGCCGCACGGCCGGAGGGACCCTTGGAATCGCTCAAATTGTAACGGTTAGTCCTCGGTGGTGGTGACCTCCACTACCTGACCCATGGAATCGAACACGGAGTAATCAATGCCCAGGGCAGCGGCGGTCTCGGTGTTGACGGTGATGATGCCGCCATCCATCAGATAGTAGTCGTCCAGGCCGTCCATGCCCTCGGTCAGTGCCTGGTAAGCCAGGTCGGCGGTCTTGGTGCCCAGGTCGGTGTAGTTCACGCCGCAGGTGGCAAAGGCGCCGTTCCGGACGAAGGAGTCCGCGCCGGTGTAGTGGGGCAGACCCATCTCAATGAAGGTGGGGGCGTTGGCCAGCTCGGCCTTCATCACCACGTTGTCGGTGGGGGTAAACACTGCGTCCACCTGGCCCTTCAGGGTGCTGACGGCGGAAATGACCTCGTCAGTGGTGTTGCCAGTGGCCTCCACATACTTGATGCCCTTGCTGTCCAGATAGGCCTTGGCCTCGGCGATGGGCTTGGTGGAGTTTGGCTCAGACAGGGAGTACAGCAGACCCACAGACTTCAGGTCGGGGTTCTGGGCCAGCATCATGTCCAGGATGAACTGGGTGTTCAGCGCGTCGCTGATGCCGGTGACATAGTCAATGCCGGTCATCTCGGCGGTCTCGGGGTCAGAGATGGCGGAGAAGATCACGGGGGTCTTGCTCTGCTCTGCGGCCACGGCCATCAGCTGGGCGGCGGTGGTTGCGATGGGGATGATGGCGTCCACCCCGTCGGCAATGACCTGGGTGCCGATCTGGTTCAGCAGATCCTGGCTGCCGTCCTGGCCGGAGTACACCTGGCAGTCGATGGTGATGTTGTTCTCCTCCGCAATGGCGTCCAGCCGGGCGGTGATGGCGTTGGCGATCTCATCCAGAGAGGCGTGGTCCAGCTGCTTCACCACGGCGATCTTGTAGCCGTCGCCGGAGGGGGCGCCGCTGCCGGAGGATGCGCTGCCGCTCTGGCCGCCGCCGTTGGAGCAGGCCGCCAGAGACAGAGCCATGGAGACGGACACGGCCGCCGCAGTAAGCTTCTTCATCAGATTGTAGTGTTTCATGGTAAAAAACCTCCATATCAGGCCAAATGGCCGAAAATTGATCGGGTGGATGATGGAGGGGACCGTTGCCGGCGGCCCTTGTTTTGGAATAAAAAAACAGCTCCTCATCCCACATGGGACAAGAGCTGCACTCCTGCGATACCACCCAAATTGACGTTATACGTCCGCTCGCTTCACGCGCCATCACGCGTGCCCGATGGATAACGGGTGGGGTCCCGTCGGCATCTACTAGGTCTCCCGTTCAAGCCGCCCTCGAAAGTCCATTCTCCCAGTCGCTCCCCACCTTGATCTCACCACCCAAGGCTCTCTGAAGGTTCACGCACCGGATACTACTCTTTCTCACTGGTTTGCACTGTTCGGTTGTTGGGGCTATTATAGCCGCGGGAGCGGGGTTTGTCAAGAGGGTTTTTGCAGTTTTTTGCGGGGGAACGTGATCACGGGGACGGTTCCTCAGACTGTCAAAAAAGTTGTTTTACTACTTTTTTGACAAGCTGGGTTCCTGCGATCACGTTCCCCGCAGGGCCGCAGTTCAGGCTGAGTCCTGCCTACCTCAGCTCCTCCCGATACCGCGCCAAAAACTCCGGCAGTCTCCGGAAGGGAATCACGCAGTATCGCACGTCCTCGCCCCAGAGGAACAGGCGGTCGGGCTTGATCTCCTCCGTTTGCAGGTCGATGATCCGCTTCGCCGGGGCGCGGAAGCGCCAGCGGGCGGTGTGGCGGCCGACGCACTCCTCCGGGACGCGCCAGAGGACGCAGAGGGCGTGCTTGCGGAAGTATTTCAGGGCATATTTGAAGGTCCCGTTGGTCTTCCGCATATCCTTCCGCCCGTCCACCCGGAACATGAAGCGGTACATCCCCTCGTCCTCCGCGTAGGTCTCGCCGTCCCCCAGCATGAACAGCTTCGGGTCCAGCCCCGCCTCGATGATTCGTCCGGCCATGATTCGCTTCATGGGATTCACCTCTCTGTTGGTTTGTTGTTCTCTATGATAACACAGACCATCGACCGAATTCAACAACTTTTCATCGCGTCTTTCGACATAAATCGGGTAGAAACATAGAAAAAGAACATCCTTCCCGTCGTTTCAGCAGGAAAGGATGTCCTTTTTAGCAAATCTTGATTTTCAGGTTAGTTGCGGTAGAATTGTCCACAAGTTTT
>URTG01000004.1 GCA_900550705.1 uncultured Eubacteriales bacterium
GGGGAAGGTGGCGCGGGCGAAGCCCGTGACGGATGAGGGGAACGCCAAGGAGCTTTGCCGCTCTTAGTCGAAACCGCTCACTTGTCGATAGCCTTCCCCTCATCCGCCCCCTGCGGGGGCACCTTCCCCCAGGGGAAGGCTGATTGCTCAATTCTCCCCCCGCTCCGGCAGCGGCTCCGTGCAGACCTTTTCCAGCTCGGCAAAGGCATCCTCCTGGCGGCCCAACAGGGCGTTGACCTGGTCCAGGCACTCGCCGGCGCGATTCAGCTGGTCCCCGGCGTGGGTGACGGCGGCCTCCACCTGGCTGCGGAGGTGGTCGTACTCCCGGTTGATCTTCTGGAGCCACTGCTCCAGCTGGGCGCGGAGCTGCTGGGCCTCCCGGTCCGCCTGGTCCTCCACGGCGCGGGCGCGCTGATGGGCGCGGAGCTCCACGCCGGCGGTGCGGTCCTTGATGGCGGTGTAGGCCGAGGCGTCGGCGGCCAGGGCGTCGGCCCGCTGCTCGGCCTGGGTCCGGGCCTGGCGGCTCTCGGCCAGCTGGCGGTCCAGCTCCTCCTGGTTCAGCTCCAGCTCGGCAATGCGGTCCTCCAGCTCCTTCTGGTCGCCCAGGGCGCGGTCCCGCTCCTGGGTCAGCGTCTGGGCCTGCTCCTCCAGCTCCTTCACCCGGGCGCGGAGGGTCTCGGCGTCCTTGGCGGCCTCGTCCCGGCTCTGCTCCGCCTGGGCCAGCTGGTCCCGGAGAGACTGCTCCCGGGCCGCCGCCTCCTGGGCGGTCTTCTCCACATAGTCCAGCACGTCCTGCCGGTTGAAGCCGCCCACTGCGGCCTTGCGGAAGGGATGATCCATGGCAATGGCTCCTCTCTCGCGCCCTTGTGGGGCGCGCTCGTCAATAATCGGCAGTTATTTTATCACACTCCCAGGGGCATTTCAATCCAGCTTGGCAAAAAAGCGGCGAAGCCACTTTTTCGACAGCCTGAATCATTTCCCCGGAAAAGGCACAAAAATCCCGCAAATTCATTGACGGGAACGGGGTAGAATGGTATACTGTCATAGTTTTAAGAACTTTTCTTTTTTCCCGCCCCCGGCGGTTTTCCCCGTGCGGGACCCCGGGGCGCGGGTGCAGCTTCAAGAGATAAGGAGTGCCGTTATGTGGCTGTCTGATCAATGGCAGGATTATGAGCTCATCGACTGCGGGCGCGGGGAAAAGCTGGAGCGCTGGGGCGACCAGCTCCTGGTCCGGCCCGACCCCCAGGCCATCTGGAATACCCCCCGGAATCACCGGGGCTGGAAGCGCAACGCGGGCCGCTACGCCCGCTCCTCCACCGGCGGCGGACAGTGGCAGAACAAGTCCATGCCCGAGCGGTGGACCGTGTCCTATGGCGACTTGACCTTTAACATCAAGCCCATGAACTTTAAGCACACCGGCCTGTTCCCCGAGCAGGCCGCCAACTGGGACTTTGCCCGGGAGCAGATCAAAAAGGCCGGGCGGCCCATCAGCGTGCTGAACCTGTTCGCCTACACCGGCGGGGCCACCGTGGCCTGCGCCGCCGCCGGGGCCAGCGTGTGCCATGTGGATGCGGCCAAGGGCATGGTCCAGTGGGCCAGGGAGAACGCCAAAAGCTCCGGCCTGGAGGAGGCCCCCATCCGCTGGATCGTGGACGACTGCGCCAAATTCGTGGAGCGGGAAATTCGCCGGGGCCGGAGGTACGACGCCATCATCATGGACCCCCCGTCCTATGGCCGAGGCCCCACCGGCGAGGTGTGGAAGCTGGAGGAGAGCCTGTATCCCTTTGTGGAGCTGGTGTCCGGCGTGCTGTCGGACGACCCGCTGTTCCTCATTCTGAACTCCTATACCACCGGCCTGGCCCCCAGCGTGGTCACTTACATTCTGGAGACCCTGATCTCCAAAAAATACGGCGGGCACACCGAGTCTCAGGAGCTGGGGCTTCCCGTCACCGAGAGCGGCCTGGCTCTGCCCTGCGGCGCCACCGGCCGCTGGGTGGCCTCCCGCTGAGCGCATGAGAGGGGAACAATGCTATGAATGAACCAATTCTCCGCACCCAGGACCTGCATTTCTCCTATCCCGCCGCCGACGGCGCCCCGTCCCTGGTGCTGGACGGGGTGGACCTGACCATAGAGGATGGCTCCTTCGTGGCCGTTCTGGGCCACAACGGCTCGGGAAAATCCACCCTGGCCAAGCATCTGAACGCCATTCTGCTGCCCTCCGGCGGCGCGGTGTATGTCAGCGGCATCCCCACCACCGATGAGGACCGCCTGCTGGACATCCGCCGCACCGTGGGCATGGTGTTCCAGAACCCGGACAACCAGATCGTCGCCAACGTGGTGGAGGAGGACGTGGCCTTCGCCCCGGAGAACCTGGGGGTCCCCTCCGACGAGATCCGCCGACGGGTGGACGACGCCCTGAAGGCCGTGGGAATGTATGAATTCCGGGAGCACGCCCCCCATCTGCTGTCCGGCGGACAGAAGCAGCGGGTGGCCATCGCCGGAGTCATCGCCATGCAGCCCCGCTGCATCGTACTGGACGAGCCTACCGCTATGCTGGACCCCATCGGCCGGGCGGACGTGCTGCGGACCATCAAAACGCTGAACCGCACCCGGGGCGTCACCGTGGTGCTCATCACCCACCACATGGACGAGGCCGCCCAGGCCGACCGCCTGGTGGTCATGGCCCGGGGCAAGGTGGTGGCCGACGGGGCCCCCAAGGAGGTCTTCCAGGACGTGGAGGGTCTGCGGGCCGTGGGCCTCACCGTCCCCCAGACCACGGAGCTGCTGTGGGAGCTGCGGCAGGAGGGTCTGCCCCTCCCCCTGGACGCCCTCAGCGACGAGGAGTGCGCCCAGGCGCTGTATGACCTGCTGGCCCGCCGGGCGGGCTGATCCTCCCACCTCACCTATTGTCCCATGGGTACGACCCCCCGCGGGGCGTGCACCGCTGACCAGAAGGAAGGACGTCCATGAACACCATCATTGAAACCAAGCAGCTCACCCACATCTACTCCGCCGGTACCCCCTTTGAGCGGGGGGCCTTGGTGGATGTGGACTTTTCTGCCTATGAGGGGGAATACCTGGGCATCATCGGCCATACCGGCTCGGGCAAGTCCACCCTGATCCAGCACCTGAACGGCCTGCTCAAGCCCACCTCCGGCCAGGTGCTCTACCAGGGGGAGGACATCTGGTCCGACCCCAAGCGCACCCGCCGCACCCGCTTTCAGGTGGGGCTGGTGTTCCAGTATCCCGAATACCAGCTCTTTGAGGAGACCATCTACAAGGACATCGCCTTCGGCCCCCGGAACATGGGCCTGGACGAGAAGGAGATCGACCGCCGGGTCCGGGAGGCCGCCTACTTTGTGGGCCTGCGGGACGACCAGCTCCAGCGCTCCCCCTTTGAGCTGTCCGGCGGCCAGAAGCGCCGGGTGGCCATCGCCGGGGTCATCGCCATGGAGCCAAAGGTGCTTATCCTGGACGAGCCTACCGCCGGGCTGGACCCGGTGGGCGTGGAGTCCATCCTGGGCAACATCCGGGACTACCACCAGTTCCACAACGCCACCATCATCCTGGTGTCCCACTCCATGGAGGAGGTGGCCCGCACCGTAGACCGCCTGGTGGTGGTGAACGACGGGCACATCCCCTTCCAGGGTCCCCCCCGGGAGGTCTTCCGGCACGGAGACGAGCTGGAGGCCATGGGCCTGGGCGTGCCCCAGATGACCCGGGTGTTCCACCGGCTCCGGGCCATGGGGGTGGACATCGACCCCTCGGTCTATACCATCCAGCAGGCCAAGGCCGTCCTGCTGGACAAGCTGGGCCGCAGCAAGGAGGTGGGGTAAATGGCGCTGAAGGACATTACCCTGGGGCAGTATTTCCCCGGGCACTCCCTGGTGCATAAGCTGGACCCCCGCACCAAGCTCCTCGCCGTGGTGCTGTATATCGTCGCCCTGTTCCTGGCCAAGTCCTTTGTCACCTACGGGGTGATGTTCCTGGTGCTGAGCCTGTCCATCGCCGTGTCCAAGGTCCCGCTGAAGTCCATTCTCCGGGGGCTGAAGCCGGTGCTGTTCATCGCCGTATTCACTGCGGTGCTCAACCTGTTTTACACGCCGGGCACCCATGTGCTGGTCCGCCTCTGGATCTTCACCATCACCATGGAGGGCGTGCTCCAGGCCTTCTTTATGGTCACCCGCATTATGATGCTGATTACCGGCACCTTCCTGCTGACCTATACCACCTCCCCCATTCTGCTGACCGACGGGCTGGAGGCCCTGCTGGGGCCGCTGAAGAAGGTCAAGGTCCCCGTCCACGAGCTGGCGATGATGATGTCCATCGCCCTGCGCTTCATCCCTACCCTCATCGAGGAGACGGACAAGATTATGTCCGCCCAGCGGGCCAGGGGCGCGGACTTCGAGAGCGGCAATCTCATGCAGCGGGCCAAGGCCCTGGTGCCCCTGCTGGTGCCCCTGTTCATCTCTGCCTTCCGGCGGGCGGATGAGCTGGCGGTGGCCATGGAGTGCCGCTGCTACCACGGCGGCGAGGGCCGCACTCGTCTGCGCCAGCTGCGTTACGCCGCCCGGGATTGGCTGACCCTGGGCTTCTTCCTGGCAATCACGGTGCTGGTGGGTGTGCTGGCCCGGTTCGGGCTGTGACGGAGGGTTTTATGGAAGAACGGAACATCGCCCTGCGCCTGATGTACAACGGCACGGCCTACCACGGCTGGCAGGTGCAGAAAAACGCCGTCACCGTGGCCGAGACCCTGGAAAAGGCCCTGTCCACCGTGGTCTGTCACCCGGTGAAATGCACCGGCGCGGGCCGGACGGATGCCGGAGTCCACGCGGAGACCTACATCGCCAACTTCCGCACCACCTCCTCCATCCCCTGCGACCGCATCCCCCTGGCGGTGAACACCCGTCTGCCCGACGACATTGTGGTGGTCAAGGCCACCCAGGTGCCCATGGAATTCAACGCCATCGGCTCCTGCCAGCGGAAGGAATACACCTACCGCATCTACAATTCCCGCCTGGGCAACCCCTTCTATGTGAATCGGGCCTGGTTCTATCCCAAGCGGCTGGACGAGGCGGTCATGCAGCAGGCGGCGGACCAGTTCGTGGGCACCCACGACTTCCGCGCCGTCCGCTCTGTGGGGACGGAGACCCGCACCACCGTCCGCACCGTCTATTACTTCGACATCACCCGCACCGGCGATTTGATTGAGTGCCGGGTGTGCGCCAACGGCTTTCTTTACAACATGGTCCGGGCCATGGTGGGCACGGTGATTTACGCCGCCGAGGGCAAGCTGCTGCCCCAGGACATCCCCGTCATTTTAGAGTCGGGCAACCGCACCCTGGCCGGACCCACCGCCCCGCCGGGGGGACTGTATATGACCCGGCTGTGGTATGAGGAGGCCGTCCTTTGACCCACCGCTGACGTACCGCGGCCCCGCTGCCCCCGGTACGTCCTGGCTTAGAAAGGCGAATCCATGAACGAAACTGCGCCCAAAAAACCGAATCTGTTCCTCCGTCTGCTGGCCCTGCTGGTCACCGCCGCCCTGGTGGTGGGGGCGCTGCTGCTGGTGGTCTACCGCGACCGGTTCAATCTGGACGCGGTGAAGCGCTGGCTGTCTTACCGCACTCTGCAAACCAGCGACACCGGCGAGGCCGCGCCCTTCACCCATGCCGGGGGCGAGAAGTTCTCCGCCGCCTATCTGGAGGACGGAATTCTGACCGCCTCCACCACCGGCGCCCACTACTACTCCTTCTCCGGCGCGGACTACGCCGAGGACATCCGGTCCATGGAAAACCCGGTGCTGTCCGCCTGTGCCAGGGCCGGTGTGGTCTACGATGCCGGGGGCGAGACCCTGGCCCTGTTCCGCAATGCCGAGGAGGCCCGCTCCATCAAGCTGGACAGCGGCTCCCTGTTCTCCGCCCGGACCAACAACAGCGGCTGGATGGCCGTCACCGCCCAGCAGAGCGGGTATAAGGGGGCGGTCACCGTCTACAACAGCGCGGGCAAGGAGGTCATTCAGATTTTACTGTCCTCCACCTTCGCGGTGGATGCCGCCATCTCCCCGGACTGCAAGACCGTGGCGGTGGTCACCATCGGGCAGGAGAACGGCACCTTCTCCAGCAAGGTCCTGTTCTACCCGGTGAACAAGCAGGAGCCCCGGGCCCAGGCCAGCCTGGGCAATGCCGCCGTGCTGGACCTGGACTATGAGTCCGGCACCCTGTGGGCGGTGGGGGAGAATCAGCTGTCCATCGTCAGCGACAGCGACGGCTCCGTGCAGACCTACGCCTTCGACCGCAGCTATCTGAAGGGCTGCGCCCTGGGGGGGGACGGCTTCGCCCTGCTGCTTCTGGGCCGCTACCGGGCGGGCAGCGCCTCCCGGGCGCTGGTCATCGGCGGCGACGGGCTCGCGCTGGCCGAGCTGCCCCTGTCCAGCCAGGTGCTGGACTTCGACGCGGCGGGGAGCTACTGCTCTCTGCTCACCGGCAGCGCCCTGACCATCTACACCAAGGACCTGGCCCAATACGCCCAGCTGGACTCCGTCCAGGGTGCCCGGACCACCGCCCTGTCCGCCGACGGCTCCGCCCTGCTGGCCGACGACCAGGAGGTCTGGCTGTATATTCCCAGCTAAATGCCGCATTTTTCCCGCTTACTGGCATAAAATTTCGGTACGCCCCGCCCGCCCCCTGCGGGGGCGGGGAATACGAAAAAATGGAGGAACCCTCTATGGCTATGACCATTGACATTCTTATTGCCGTGATTTTAATCGTCACCACCGCCATGGGCTACCGGAAGGGCCTGGTGCTGACGCTGTGCGGCGTTCTGGCCGTGCTGGTGGCCCTTGTGGGGGCCAATGTGATCTCCGGTGCTCTGGCCGAGCCGGTGGCCAACGCCATCCAGCCCGCCTTGCAGCGCAGCATCCAGCGCCAGCTGGAGACCTCTCTGGCCGCCGCGGGCAGCGCCGCACTCCCCGCCGACCTGCCGCTGAACGAGCTGCTGGGGGCCATCCAGAGCTCCGGTCTGCTCCACGCCATCGGCGAGGCGTTCCAGTCCGCCGTGGCCCAGGGCCTTGCCCAGATCACCGGCACCGCCGCCCAGTCCCTGGCCCAGTACGCCGCCGTGCAGATCGCCCGGACGGTGCTGTTCGCCCTGTCCTTTGTCGCCATCTCCGCCGTCTGGTTTGTGCTGAGCCGGGCGCTGGACCTGGCCTGCAAGCTGCCGGTGCTGTCCACCCTGAACCGGTGGGCCGGGGCCGCCGTGGGCCTGGGGAAGGGGCTGGTGCTGGTGCTCATCCTCTGCTGGCTGGTGGCCGGCCGCCTGGTCACCCCGGAGGACATCGCCGGGAGCCATCTGCTGCGCTTCTTCTGCGCGGTGGACCCGTTTGTGACGCTGACTGCCGCGTGATTTCCCCCCGAAATTTCCTTGAGAAACCGTAGGGGCGGCCTGTGGCCGCCCGCGATACCCGGCGCACCACCGAAACGGGCCGATGGGAACATCTGTCCCTACGGCGTGGAAAACAGTCCGGGCAAACAAGATTTGGAATCGAAATTATTCACCGGCAGTTCATATTTACGCGCTATGATACTCTCCGGAATTTGATTTACCTACTCCAGGAAGGAGCGATTGTATGCAACCTGTTATGTGCAGCCGCTGCGGAAAGAACGTGGCGGTTATTTATATCACGAAGATGGAGGGCACCACGTCCAAGAGCGAGGGCCTGTGTCTCAAGTGCGCCCGGGAGCTGGGCATCAAGCCCGTGGACGACATGATGAAGAAGATGGGCATCAGCGACGAGGACTTGGACACCCTGACCACCGAGATGATGTCCGCCTTCGGCGGCGCGGAGGGGCTGGAGAGCCTGATGAATCCCCCCGCCCCCACCGAGGGCGACGGGGAGGAGGGGGACGACGGCCGGACGGCCACCTTCCCCTTCCTGAACCAGCTGTTCAGCGGAGCCGCCCAGCAGCAGCCTGCCGGCGGGGACGAGACCGCCGGCCAGGGCCAGCGCCGGGGGGAGAAGGCGGGGAATAAGGCCCCCAAGCGGAAGTATCTGGACAACTACTGCATCTCCCTGACCAAAAAGGCCCGGGACGGCAAGCTGGACCGCCTCATCGGCCGGGACCGGGAGGTGGAGCGGGTCACCCAGATCCTGAACCGCCGCCAGAAGAACAACCCCTGTCTCATCGGCGAGCCGGGCGTGGGCAAGACGGCCATCGCCGAGGGCCTGGCCCAGCGCATCGTCAAGGGGGACGTGCCCTATAAGCTCCTGGACAAGGAGGTCTATCTGCTGGACCTGACCTCCCTGGTGGCCGGCACCCAGTTCCGCGGCCAGTTCGAAAGCCGCATGAAGGGCCTCATCGAGGAGATCCGCAAGCTGGGCAACATCATCCTGGTCATTGACGAGGTCCACAACATCGTGGGCGCGGGGGACGCGGAGGGCTCGATGAACGCCGCCAACATCCTCAAGCCCGCCCTGTCCCGGGGGGAGCTTCAGGTCATCGGTGCCACCACCCTGAACGAGTACCGCAAGCACATCGAAAAGGACACCGCCCTGGAGCGGCGCTTCCAGCCCGTCATGGTGGAGGAGCCGTCCATTCAGGACAGCGTGACGATTCTGGAGGGCATCGCCCCCTATTACGAGAGCTACCACCAGGTCACCGTCTCCCCCGCCATCTGCCGGGCCGCCGTGACCATGAGCGAGCGCTACATCACCGACCGCTATCTCCCCGACAAGGCCATCGACCTCATTGACGAGGCCTGCTCCTATGTGAACCTGCACAATCAGGACCTGTCCCGGCTCAGCGCCGTGAACAAGGAGCTGGCCGACCTGGCCAAGGAGCGGGAGGTCATGACCGCCGCCGCCACCGAGGAGTCCTATGAGCGCCTGGCCGCCATCAAGAGCACCGAGCTGCGGCTGGAGGCCGAGCAGCACGAGCTGCAATCCAAGCCCCAGCCCACGCTGACGGTGGAGCACCTGGCCAACGTGATCGAGCTGTGGACCAACATCCCCGCCAGCCGCATCCAGGAGCAGGAGTTCCAGCGCCTGGCCCAGCTGGAGGACCGCCTGAAGGCCCACATCATCGGCCAGGACGAGGCGGTAAAGGCCGTGTCCGCCGCCATCCGCCGGGGCCGGGTGGGCATCAGCCCCAAGCACAAGCCCGTGTCCTTCATCTTCGTCGGCTCCACCGGCGTGGGCAAGACGGAGCTGGTCAAGCAGCTGGCCGCCGACCTGTTCGACGCCCCGGATGCCCTCATCCGCCTGGATATGTCCGAGTTTATGGAGAAGCACGCCGTCTCCCGCATCATCGGCTCTCCCCCGGGCTATGTGGGCTATGACGAGGCAGGTCAGCTCACCGAAAAGATTCGCCGCAAGCCCTACTCCGTCGTTCTGTTCGACGAGATCGAAAAGGCCCACCCCGACGTGCTGAACATCCTGCTTCAGGTCCTGGACGACGGCCGGGTGACCGACGCCCACGGGCGGACCGTCAACTTTGAGAACACCGTCATCGTCATGACCACCAACGCGGGCAGCAACACCAAGGTGGGCAGCGTGGGCTTCGGCCGCACCGCCAACGAGCAGGGCCGCGACCGGGCCATGAAGGCGCTGAACGAGTTCCTCCGCCCCGAGTTCATCAACCGGGTGGACGAGATCGTCTACTTCAACGCCCTCACCGAGGAGGATTTCAAGGGCATTGCCCAGATCATGCTCCGGGAGCTGGCCGACGCTATGGCCGAGAAGGGCATCGCCTTCTCCTGGGAGGACTCCCTGCTGGACTATCTGGTCAAGAAGTCCTACTCCGCCGCCTATGGTGCCCGGAACCTCCGCCGCCTGATCCAGAAGGAGCTGGAGGATGCCATCGCCCTGCGCCTCATCGAGGGGTATCAGCACCCCATCACCCAGATGAAGGCGCTGGCCGAGGAGGAGCAGATCCAGCTGATCGCGATGTAATGAAAAAGCACCGACCTTGCAGAGAGGTCGGGGCTTTTTTGGGGGGGGGATTTCGGGCCTGCGGGCGCGAGGACGGGGGAGTTTCGCCTGCGGGCGAGCTACTTTCCAGTGATGGAAAGTAACCGACGTCGGGTCAAAGTCCATTCCGCAAGGAACACCCTGCAAGCAGGGTATTCCTTGCTGCATTCCCTTGCCCCTCCTTCTCCCACACTGACCCGCTTCGCTGGGCTCAGTGCGGGGCCCCAATGCCGGGGCCGCGGGCCCGGACCCTTTGTCTAGCTGCACGCCTAGCATGGCAACAATCGCGGGGTGCGGCTGCAAAATAGCCTTCCCCTGGGGGAAGGTGCCCCGCAGGGGCGGATGAGGGGAGCGGTATCGAAAACTACGCGGTTTCGACATAAGAGAGGCAAAGTCCTTCGGCGTTCCCCTCATCCGTCACGGGCTTCGCCCGCGCCACCTTCCCCCAGGGGAAGGCTGGGGAAGGACTGCCTCACCCCTCCGCGCAGAACATGGGCCGCGCCTCATCAAACAGATCCACCATGCCGCAGTAGTTCAGCAGCTCATACTGGTGCAGCCAGTCCTGCTGCGTCTCGTTCAGCTCGTCCCGCTTCAGATACTGGCCGTCGCAGGTGAGGATGCCCACGGGGGTGATGGCGGGGAGCTGGGCATAGAGCTGGTCCAGGAAGCTCATGTAGCCCGTCAGGGGGAGACCGGCGGTTTTGGCGGCCAGGACACCCAGGTAGTTGGGGCTGATGGCCACATCCTGCTGCTCCTCAATGTCGTAGTTGGTCCAGAGGAAGAAGGGCACGGCGTACTGCTGCATGACCTCCTGGGTGGTGCGCTGGTCCAGGGGCTTGCCGAACAGTGTTTCGTAGAAGGCGTTTTTCAGCGGCGGCTGGTGGTCGCCGAAGAAGACGATCATGGTGGGCTCATCGCACTGGCTGTAATAGGAAATCAGCTCCTCCAGCGCCTTGTCCGTCTCGTGGGCCAGGGCGAAGTACTGGACCGCGGAGGAGTCCGCCCGCTCCAGCTCGTCAGACAGGCGGATCGTCCGTTCCAGATTGTTCCAGCCCTGAGCGTAGCCGCTGTGGTTCTGCATGGTCACGTTGAACAGGAAGGTCCGCTGCTCCTCCTCCGTGGTGCGGTAAAGCATGGAGAAGTCGGAGGAATCGGAGACATAGTGCCGGATGTACTGGGGGTCCACCACATCCTCCTCATACATCTGGCGGTCGAAATCCAGGTACTGATAGGCCAGCACCCGGTTCCAGCCGGAGGACAGATAGGGGTGGAATGCGGTGGTCTCATACCCCTCACTCCCCGCCAGGGCGGCCAGGGAGGGCATTCCCGTCTCTACATACAGCTGATAGGCCACGGTGTGAGGTGGCTGGAACAGGGTGGAAAAGCCCGTCAGAAACTCAAATTCCACGCTGGCCGTGCCGCCGCCGGTGACCGGGGAATACATCCAGCCCTTGATGGTATTCTTTTTCAAGGAGTGCAGGAAGGGCGTGGGGTCCTCCGAGGCTTCAAACCCGTCGAAGATGGAAAAGTCGGCAAAGGACTCGTCCATAATGCCGATGATGTTCACCGGCCTGGTGACGGCTTCGTCCGCCGTCTGGCCGGGGTACTGCTCCATCAGGTCCAGCACGGCGTCGTGGCTGTAATCCGAGGGCTTATCCACCGAGCTGTACCGCAGCGCCACGGTGAAGTTCAGCAGGAAGCCGTTGCGCTGGGTGACCCACTGCTGGGTGTAAATGTCCAGGGCGGGCAGCATCCCTGTGCCGAAGAAGGCGAAGCTGTACCCTCCCACCAGGACCCACAGCACCAGGGCGGGCAGCCAGCGGATATGAGCCCGCCTCCTCTGCCCCGTGCACACGGCCACCAGGAACAGATAGGCCGTCAGCAGCACCGCCGCCTGGACGATGTACCAATCCGGGGAGTAGTCGAAGCCTTCGGCCACGTTGGCCGCTGTCCGCCAGCCGGACAGGTCGGCGGGAAACAGAATTCGGCCCCGGAACCGCAGGATATAGTGATTCAGCAGCCCCACGGCGAAGGAGAGCACCGCCGCGGCCGCCGCAGCCCGCCGGTTCCGGCCCAGAATCAGACGGCAGACGATGAGCAGCAGGTAGTACCAGATCATGTTCATCAGCACCTGCCATGCCTCCAGGTCGGCAAAGACGTCGTTCTGGTTCAGGATCTCTACCATCCAGAAGCACACCCAGGGGGCCAGCAGCAGCACCAATCGGCTGCACCACAGCCCCGGCTGGCTCCGCACCCGGTCCCACAGACGGGGGAAGGTGTCTCCGTAAATCAGTTTCTTCATGGCTTGGATTCCCTCTTTTTCGTTGGTTCTTATTTCATGCGCCGTAAAGGCGAATTGCATTACAGATTGTGGGGCAGCGGCGCGCCTTTCAGTGTAGCACGGATTCTACAAAAAGGAAAGAGGTGTTTCGACGAAAAACGCAGGGAACGGGCCGCTTTGCCTCACGGGCGGTCCGCTCCCTGGGGTTTTTGTCTGTATTGTTATTTCACTTTACAGCACCTTATTTTCCGTACTTTTCACACAGATACTCCATAGCCTCCACATACCCCTGGAAGCCCTTGCCCATGACGGTCTTCTCGCAGGCCATTCCAGCGTAGGAGAGCTGGCGGAAGTCGTCCCGGGTCTTCACGTCGGACAGGTGGACCTCCACGGCGGGCAGGGCCACGGCCTTCAGCGCGTCCAGAATGGCCACGCTGGTGTGGGTGTAGGCCGCCGGGTTGATGACGATGGCGTCCTTGGTCCCGTAGGCGGCCTGGATCTGATCCACCAGGTCCCCCTCGTGGTTGGACTGGTATACCTCCAGCTCCGCGCCCAGGCGGGCGGCGGTGTCCTCCAGCAGCTTCACCAGGGTGGGATAGTCCTGCTTGCCATAGATGGCGGGCTCCCGAATGCCCAGCATATTCAGATTGGGTCCGTTCAATACCAGCAGCTTCATTGCTCCAGCCTCCTTATGATCTCTGCCACCGCCGCGTCTACGGTGGTGTTGTCCACGGTCCAGTCCGCCGCGCCCTCATAGAGGGGCAGGCGCTGGCGGTACAGCTCCTCCAGGGGGTTGGCCTGGGACACGGGGCGGCCGTCAGTGGGCAGCTTGTCCAGGGGCCGGCGGAGGAACACCACCACGGAGTTCTGCCGCATGGGGTCCCAGTTCTCCCGCCGGGTGACCACGCCGCCGCCGGTGGCGATGACCAGGCCGGACCGGCTGCCCGCCTGGACCACCGCCTGGTGCTCCATCCGGCGGAAGGTCTCCTCCCCCTTCTCGGCAAACAGCCGGGGGATGGAGCAGCCCGCCGCCTGGACCACCAGCTCGTCGGTATCCACCAGCTCCCGGCCCAGACGCCGGGCCAGGGCGTGGCCCACGGTGGTCTTGCCGCAGCCGGGCATCCCGATGAGCAGGAGGTTCCGGGTGTCCCGCTCCATCTCCCGGGTGATCTCCGCGACCCGGTCGTCGGGCAGTGAGATGTCCAGAAACCGCTCCGCCGCCGCCTTGGCCTGGGCCACCAGCATCCCCAGACCGTTGGAGCGGCACAGTCCCCGCCGCTCCGCGTCCAGCAGCAGCTGGGTCTTGGCGGGGTTGTAGATCAGGTCGAAGACGCCCTCCATCGCGGGGAACCGATCCAGATTCACCGGGGAAATGCCGGTCTTGGGGTACATCCCCACGGGGGTGGCGTTGACGATGATCCGGGCATCGGCATGGCGGTCCAGATTCTGGTAGTTGTCCGGGCCGGATCGGGAGATGAACACGATCTCCCCCGCCCCCATGTCCTCCAGCACGGTCTTCACCGTGAGGGACACGCCGCCGGTGCCAAGGATCAGGGCCTTCCGCCCTTCCACCTGCGCCCCGGCGGAGCGGAGCAGATAGGCAAAGCCGTCGTAATCCGTGTTGTGCCCCAGCAGAGTGCCGTCCTTCCGGCGGACAATGGTGTTCACGCTGCCGATCCGCTGGGCCTGGGGGGTCAGGGCCTGGCAGTAGGGAATCACCGCTTTTTTATAGGGGATGGTCACATTCAGGCCGGAAAAGCTCCCCTTCTCCAGGAAGGGACCCAGCTCCTCGGGCCTGAGCTCAATGAGGGAATAGTCGTATCCGGCCAGCTTTTTATGGATGGCGGGGGAAAAGCTGTGCCCCAGCTTCTCCCCGATCAGCCCGTAGGTCCCCGCGCCCATCAGCAGATCACCTCGTTATAGGTGCCCAGATAGCGCAGCTGCTCGCAGTCAGACTCCAGGTCCCGGAACAGGGTCTCCATCTCCGGGGCGTAGACCGAGGCCTCCACGTCGAAGTAGAACATAAATTCAAACTCCCGGCCGGGCAGGGGGCGGCTCTCCAGCTTTTTCAGGTTCATGTTCAGGGCATAGAACTTGGCCAGCACGTTATACAGGGTGCCGGGCTTGTGGGGCAGGACCATCATCAGCGAGGTCTGGTCCGCCCCGGGGTAGATCTCCGGGTTCTTGGAGATGCAGATGAACCGGGTGTAGTTGCTGTCCTGGTCCTGCACGTTGGCCTGGACGATGTTCAGCCCGTACTGCTCCGCACACAGGCGGGAGGACAGGGCGGCCACGTCCGTCCGGTGGGAATCGGCCACCATCTTGGAGGCCACGGCGGTGTTTTCCACCACCGTGACCTTCACCCCCAGCTTAGCCAGGAAGCCGGAGCTCTGGTTCAGGGCCTGCTCGTGGGAGTAGACCTCCTTGATGTCCTCCAGCTTCACCCCGGGCTTGGCCAGCAGATTGTGGCTCACCTTCAGCCGGGCGGAGCGGACGATGTGGAAGTTGTGCCGGATCATCAGGTCATACACCGCGTTCACCGACCCGGCGGTGCTGTTTTCGATGGGCAGAATGCCATACTGGCACATCCCGCTCTCCACCGCCTTGAACACATGGTCAAAGGTCTGGAAATACAGGATGGTAGGGGCCTTGAACAGCCGGTCGCAGGCCAGCTGGGAATAGGCCCCCTCGATGCCCTGACAGGCCACGGTGGGCCGCTGGGGAAACAGGGGGTCGGTCTCCTTCAGGGCGGTGCGGATGCCCTGATAGACCTGGGACTCCTGACCCAGCTTCCCGGTCTCATAGGACCGGCTGGCAGCCAGCAGGGTGCGGTAGACCGACTGGATGTAATCCGCCAGCTCGTCTCCCGCCGCCTGACCCACCTTGCCCAGCAGCGCCCGCTCCCGGCTGGCGTCCAGAATGGGCAGCCCCCGTTCCTTTTTATAGGCCGCCACCTGGGTGACGACCTCCATGCGGCGCTTGAACAGCTCCACCATCTTCTGGTCGATGCCGTCGATCTCGCGGCGCAGCTCCTCCAGGTTCTCGCTCACAATACGCTCCTCCTTACATCTCAGATTCCAGGTTCATGGGCAGCCGGGCGGGGCTGTCCAGCAGGGCATCCAGCACCACCAGGGCGGTGACCGCCTCCACCACGGGCACCGCCCGGGGGACGATACAGGGGTCGTGCCGGCCCTCCACCGTCAGCGTTTCCGGCTCCCCCCGGGACAGGGACACGCTGTCCTGCGCCCGTCCGATGGAGGGGGTGGGCTTAAAGGCCGCCCGCAGGACCAGGGGCATTCCGTCGGTGATGCCGCCCAGAATACCGCCGGCGTGGTTGCTGGCGGCGGTGACGGCTCCGTTCTTCACGGTGTAGGGGTCGTTGTTCTGGGAGCCTCGCAGACGGGCCACGGCGAAGCCCTCGCCGAACTCCACGCCCTTCACGGCCGGAATGCCGAAGACGGCGGCCGCCAGGCGGCCCTCCATCCCGCCGAACATGGGGTCGCCCACGCCCGCGGGCAGGCCCTGGACGGTGCACTCCACCACGCCGCCGACGGAGTCTCCCTCCGCCTTGGCGGCCATGATCTCCGCCCGGATGGCCGTCTCCGCCTCCGGCCGGAGCACGGGGAACTCCGCCCGGGTCAGGGCGGTCAGGGTCTCGGCCTTCTCCCCCATGGTATCAAAGGGGCGGTCCTCCGCCGCGCCCACGCTGCGGATGTGGGCGGCGATCTGAATGCCCCGGCGGGCCAGAATTTGCAGGGCGATCCCCCCGGCAATGCACAGGGGCGCGGTGAGGCGGCCGGAGAAATGCCCTCCCCCCGCCACGTCCTGAAAGCCGCCGTACCGCACCTGGGCGGTGTAGTCCGCGTGGCCGGGGCGGGGCACGTCCTTCAGCCTGGCGTAGTCCCGGGAGCGGGTGTTGGTGTTTTCGATGATGGCCGCCAGGGGCGCGCCGCAGGTCTTTCCCTCAGACAGGCCGCAGAGAATTCGGGGCTTGTCCGCCTCCTTCCGGGGGGTGGCCGTGGGGTCCTTGCCCGGGGCGCGGCGGGCCAGGAAGGCGTCCAGCGCCTCCAGATCCACCGCCTCCCCGGCGGGCAGGCCGTCCACCGTCACGCCGATGGCCGGGGCGTGGGACTGGCCGAACACCGAGACATGGAGATTTTTACCCAGATATGACGACATGGAGGTCGCCTCCTAACCGCTGATATTCCTCCCAGAAGTGGGGGTAGGACTTTTTCACGCACTCCGCGCCGTGGAGCACCACCGGCCCCCGGCAGCGGGTGGCGGCGATGGCGGCCATCATGGCGATGCGGTGGTCGTTGCGGCAGTCGCTCTCGCCGCCGGAGAGGGACGCCTGCCCGGTGATGGTCAGGCTGTCCTCCCCCTCCTCCACCTGGGCCCCCAGGGCGTTGAGGACGGAGGAGACGGCCTCCAGCCGGTCGCTCTCCTTCATCCGCAGCCGGGCGGCGTGGGTCAGGCGGCACACGCCGTGCCGCACCGCCCCCATGGCCGCCAGCGGGGGCACCAGGTCGGGGCACTGGGAGACGTCGATCTCCACGTCACCGGGCCGGGACAGCTGCTCAGAAAACCGGACGATCCGCAGATCCCCCTGGGCGGACCGAAGGTCCATGCCCTGCACGTCCACCGCGCTGCCCAGCAGCCTGGCGGCGTACCAGAAGGCGGCGCCGGACCAGTCGGCCTCCACGGTGAGGGGCCGCTCCGGGGCGTATCGCTGGCCGCCGGGGATGCGGAAGGTGCCCTCCGTCTCGTAGACCTGAATGCCGCAGTCCCCCAGCACCTCCAGGGTCATGGACACATAGTCCCGGCTCTCTAGCCGGGTGGTCAGGGACAGGGTGCTCTCCCCCTCCAGCAGGGGCAGAGCGTAGAGCAGGCCGGTGATAAACTGGCTGGACACGTCCCCGGCGATCTCATACACCCCGGGGGCCAGACGGCCCCGGACGGTGAGGACGCCGTCCTTCTGTTCCCAGAAAATATCCTTGCTGCGGAACAGCTTCTCATAGGGCTCCTGGGGCCGCTCCATCAGCCGGCCCCGGCCGACAAACCGGCCGCCGCCCCGCAGGGCCAGGGCCAGGGGGATGAGGAACCGGAGGGTGGAGCCGGACTCCCCGCAGTCCAGCAGGGGCAGCTCCTCCCCGCTCTCCCCCAGGGTCCGGAGACACCGGGCGGTGGCCTCGATGTCCTGGGAATCCCCCATGCCCGTCAGGTCCAGCTTCTCCCCCGCCAGCATGGCGGCGATGAGCACCCGGTGGGCCCGGCTCTTGCTGGGGGGCGGGGTGACGGAGCCGTGCAGCCGCTTGGGCTGAATGGTCACGTTCATCATGCCTTCATCCCCAATTCCAGCACCCGGTCCAGCTCGGCGTAGTCCGTGGGGAACAGCACACAGTTGCCCGGCACCTCCGGCTGAATGAGGGTGATGGCGCTGCCCCGGCGCTTCTTGTCCGCCTTGGCCGCCTCCAGCAGGGCGGCGCGGTCCAGGTCGGTGTTCTTGGGCAGGTGATACTTGTCCAGCAGCTGCTCCAGCACCGTCCAGCATTCCGGGGGGCACTTGCCCTGGGCCACGCAGGCCCGGGTCATAATGGCCATACCCATGGCCACACCCTCGCCGTGGTAGATGGAGTAGCCGCCGCAGCGCTCGATGGCGTGGCCGATGGTGTGGCCGAAGTTCAGCACCTGGCGGACGGCGTTGTCCCGCTCGTCGGCGGCCACCACGTCCCGCTTGATGGCCACGCAGTGGGCGATGACCCACTCGATGTCCGTTCCGGCGGGGTTGGCGGCCAGAAAGTCCAGCAGCTCCTTGCTGCGGATCATGCCGTATTTGATGATCTCCGCCCAGCCCTCGGCCTCCACCTCGGGGGTCAGGGTGGCCAGGGCGTCTACGTCGCACAGCACCAGGTGGGGCTGGGTGAAGGTGCCCACCAGGTTTTTGCCCTCGGGCAGGTCCACCGCCGTCTTGCCGCCCACGGAGGAGTCCACCACCGACAGCAGAGAGGTGGGCAGCTGCACACAGGGGATGCCCCGGAGATAGAGGGACGCCGCCAGCCCGGCCATATCGCCGGTGACGCCGCCGCCCAGGGCGAACACCGCGTCAGACCGGGTGAGGCCCCGCCGGGCCAGGAAGGTCAGCAGCTCCACCAGCACCTGGGGATTTTTCGACGCCTCCCCCGCCGGGAACACGAAGTGGTCGGTGCGGAAGCCGGCCTGCTCCAGGCTCTCCCGGACCCGGCCGCCGTAGAGCGGCCAAACGTTGCTGTCGGAGACAATAACGGCGTCCCGGCCCTGGATAAGCGGGGCGGCCATCTCTCCCACCTGCCGCAGCAGGCCGGAGCCGATACGGACCTCATAGGTCCGTGATGCCTGTACCGTGATGGTTTTCATGGGAAATGCACCTCATTTTCCTGCCCCATGGGGCGACTGTTCGCTTACAGGTACTGCTTGGCGGCGGCCCGCACGGCGTTCACCGCATTGGCGACCTCCACAAACTGCTCGGGGCGGAGGGACTGGGCGCCGTCGCACAGAGCGTGGGGCGGGTCGTTGTGGACCTCGATGATGAGACCGTCGGCCCCGCAGGCGGCGGCGGCCATGGCCATGGGCTTGACGTAACGGGCGACGCCGGTGGCGTGGCTGGGGTCAACGATGACGGGCAGATGGGTCATCTCATGCAGGGCGGCCACGGCGGACAGGTCCAGGGTGTTCCGGGTGGCGGTCTCGAAGGTCCGCACGCCCCGCTCGCAGAGGATCACGTTCTCGTTGCCCCCGGCCATGATGTACTCGGCGCTCATCACCAGCTCCTGCAGGGTGTTGGCCAGGCCGCGCTTGAGCAGGACGGGCTTCTTCACATGACCCAGCTCCTTCAGCAGCTCAAAGTTCTGCATATTCCGGGCACCCACCTGGATCACGTCCACCTCCTCGAACAGGGGCAGGTGGTTGGCGTTCATGATCTCGGTGACGATGGGCAGACCGGTGGCCCGCTTGGCCTCCAGCAGCAGCTCGATGCCGTCGGCCTTCAGGCCCTGGAAGGCGTAGGGGGAGGTGCGGGGCTTGAATGCGCCGCCCCGGAGCATGGTGGCGCCGGCGGCCTTCACGCTCTGGGCCACGGAGATGATCTGCTCCTCGCTCTCCACAGAGCAGGGACCGGCGATCATGGCGAAGTTTCCGCCGCCCACCTTCACCTTGTCCGCGCCCACCTCAACGATGGTGTCGTGGGGGTGGAACTTGCGGTTGGCGCTCTTGTAGGGCTCGGTCACCCGCTTCACACCCTCCACAATGTCCAGTCCGCCGATGAGCTCGGTGTCCAGCTTGCTGGTGTCGCCGATCACGCCGATGATGGTGGAGTAGTCGCCGGTAGAGACGTGGGTGCGGAAGTCCTGCCCCTCGATCCAATGGATCAGGTCCTGAACGCGTTCTTTCTTTGCTTCGGGCTTGACGATGATAATCATAGTAGTAACATCCTTTCTGAATTTCCCGGCGGCAGCCGAACATCAAAAAAGCCCGCGGTGAAGTGTTTTCACCGCAGGCTCCTCATTGTCCTTTTTCTCTCAGGCAAAAGGTTGGTCACCCGTTATTCGCAGCAAAAAGCACTCTTACTTTGTTGTCACTAAAGCCAAAAAAGTAAAAGTAGCTATAAAAGTAAGCAGCGATCCGATTCAGCATGAGAGTGGTTCTCCTTTGGGGTTCATTGAAATCTAGGGAAAATATAGCACCATCCCCGCCGCCTGTCAATTCCTTTTTGCGAAAAAAATCGGATTTTTTGACAGACCTTCGATTGTTCCGGGGCTGCACCCGGTTTTTTAAGTGCTTCAACGCTTTCACCTAACAAAGTGCTGGTGGGAAATCGTCCGCCTCTCCGGCATACTGCCGCCCGGCGGCGCATAGACCTGGTCCGGAGGTGATGCGCGTGCAGCTTTTGGCGCGTTGGAACGCCGCGCTGTGGACCCTGCTCCCCCCTTTGGTGCTGCTGGTGGGGCTGTTGTATACGGTAGGTTCCCGTTTCTTCCCCCTGCGCCGTGCGGGACTCTGGCTGCGGGGAACGGCGGGCGCTCTGTTCCGGCGGGGAGAGAAGAAGGGGGACGGCCTCTCCCCCCGGCAGGCCCTGGCCGCCTCTTTGGCCGCCACCATTGGCACCGGATCGGTGGCCGGGGTGGCGGCGGCCCTGTGGCTGGGCGGGCCGGGGGCGGTGTTCTGGATGTGGATCGCCGCCGGGCTGGGCATGATGACCGGCTGCGGAGAAAAGCTGCTGGCCGTCCGCTACCAGCAGGTCCTCCCCGGCGGAGGCCGGCGGGGAGGACCTATGTACTACCTGCGGGACGGCTGCCGCGCCCCCTGGCTGGCCAAGGGCTTTGCCCTGGCCTGTCTCCCCGCCACGCTGGTGGGGGGCGGCATGATCCAGTCCGCCGCCATCGCCTCCTCCCTGTCCGCTCTGTGGGGGCTGGACCGACGGGTCGCGGGCCTGGGCGCGGCCCTGCTGGCCTGGCTCATTCTCCGGGGCGGCCTGAGCCGGACGGCCCGGGTGGCCTCCGCCCTGGTGCCGGGGATGGCCCTGCTCTATCTGGGCGTGGGCGGAGCGGTACTGGTGCTCCGGCGGGAATGCTTGCTGCCCGCACTGCGGGCAATCGTCGCCGGGGCCTTCTCCCCCGCCGCGGCCCTGGGAGGCGGGGCGGGATGGTCCCTGGCCTCCGCCCTTCGGGCCGGCCTTGCCCGGGGCATCTTCGCCAGCGAGGCGGGGCTGGGTCCCTCCGCCATGGCCCACGGGGCCGCCCGGGCGGACCACCCCGCTCAGCAGGGGATGTGGGGCATTTTCGAGGTCTTCGTCTCCACCTTTCTGGTGTGTACCACCACCGCTCTGGTGATCCTGGTCAGCGGCCTGTGGCCCCCCGCCCGGTGCCCCGACGGGATGGCCCTGGCCTCCGCCGCCTTCGGCGCGGTGCTGGGTCCGGCGGGACAGGGGGCGGTGTCTGCGGCCATGCTGCTGTTCGCCTTCTCCTCCATTCTGGGCTGGGGGTGCTACGGGGCGCAGAGCCTGGAATTCCTCACCGGCGGGGCCGGACTGGCCCTCTACCGCGCCCTGCTCCTGGCGGCGGTATTCGCCGGGGCGGTGCTGGCCCCCGACGGTCTGTGGCAGTGGGTGGACCTGACCGCCGGTCTGATGGCCCTGCCCAACCTGGCCGCCCTGCTGGTCCTGGCCCCGGAGGCGCTGGGGCTTCTGCGGGAGTGGGAGGGCAAGGCTTAGCAAGTGTTTTTCCTTGTCAGCCAAATACACCAAAAAACGATCCGGAGCGGGCAGTCTTCTGCCTTCCCCGGATCATTTTCTTTTAATAGCGGGAGCCGCGTACCTTCAGTCGGTTCAGTGCCCGGGCCAGGTTGGTCTGGGCGGTGCGGTACTCCTGGATACTCTTTTTCTGGAGCAGGGCCTCCCGGGCCTGGTCGGCGGCCCGGCGGGCGCGATTGGCGTCGATCTCCTCCGGGCGCTCGGCGGTGTCCACCAGGACCAGAACGTCGTTGTCCTCCACCTTGATGAGGCCCTCCGAGACCGCTGCCCGCTGCAAGGGCTGACCGGGGGCCTGACAGCGCAGCTCCCCGGGGACGATGGCGGCGATAATATTGCTGTGGTGGGCCAAAACGCCCGCCTCGCCGTCTGCCGTGGGGACCACCAGGCTCTCGCAGGGGCCCTCGTAAAAAATGCGGTCCGCCGCCAGAATGTGCACCTGGAAGGTGTTCATCACAGCTCACCTGCCTCCAGCTTTTTCGCCTTTTCGGCCACGTCGGCCAGCGTGCCCACGTTGTAAAAGGCGGCCTCGGGATACTGGTCGGCCTCGCCGTCCACAATGGCGCGGAAGCCCTCCAGCGTGTCCTTCAGCGGCACATAGACGCCGGGGATGCCGGTGAACTTTTCGGCCACATGGGTGGGCTGGGCCAGGAAGCGCTGGACCTTACGGGCCCGGTTCACAGTCATGCGGTCCTCGTCAGACAGCTCATCCATGCCCAGGATGGCGATGATGTCCTGAAGCTGGCTGTATTTCTGCAAGATCTCCTGGACCCGCCGGGCCACGCGGTAGTGCTCCTCACCCACGATGTCCGCCTCCAGAATACGGGAGGAGGACTCCAGGGGGTCCACCGCGGGATAAATGCCCTGCTCGGCGATTTTCCGGTTCAGCACCGTGGTGGCGTCCAGATGGGCGAAGGTGGTGGCGGTGGCCGGGTCGG
The DNA here is from genome assembly GCA_900550705.1 of uncultured Eubacteriales bacterium. Taxonomy (GTDB): domain Bacteria; phylum Bacillota; class Clostridia; order Oscillospirales; family Oscillospiraceae; genus Lawsonibacter. The sequence goes on from URTG01000004.1 coordinate 22,467, forward strand.
TCAGGTCGTCGGCGGGGACATATACCGCCTGGACGGAGGTGACGGAGCCGTTCTTGGTGGAGGTGATCCGCTCCTGCAATTCGCCCATCTCGTTGGCCAGGGTGGGCTGATAGCCCACGGCGGAGGGCATCCGCCCCAACAGGGTGGAGACCTCGCTGCCCGCCTGGACGAATCGGAAGATGTTGTCGATAAACAGCAGCACGTCCTTGTGCTCCACGTCCCGGAAGTGCTCGGCCATGGTCAGGCCGGACAGGGGCACCCGCATACGCACACCGGGGGATTCGTTCATCTGGCCGAAGACCAGGGCAGTCTTTTCCGACACGCCGCTCTCCCGCATCTCCCGCCACAGGTCGTTGCCCTCCCGGCTGCGCTCGCCCACGCCGGTAAAGATGGAATAGCCGCCGTGCTCCATGGCCACGTTGTGGATCAGCTCCTGGATCAGCACGGTCTTCCCCACGCCGGCGCCGCCGAACAGGCCGATCTTGCCGCCCTTGGGATAGGGCTCCAGCAGGTCGATGACCTTAATGCCCGTCTCCAGGATCTCCACGGCGGGACTCTGCTCCTCAAAGGTGGGGGGCTGGCGGTAAATGCTGGTGCGGGGCACGTCCTGGGGCACGGCGGGGCCGCCGTCGATGGGCTCGCCCAGCACGTTGAACATCCGGCCCAGGGTGGCCTCGCCCACAGGGACCTGAATGGTCCTGCCCGGGGCATCCACCGTCATGCCCCGGGACAGGCCCTCGCTGCCGGAGAGCATGACGCAGCGGACGGTGTTGTCCCCCATGTGCTGGGCCACCTCCATCACCCGGGGGCGGCCGTTCAGCTCCACCGACAGGGCCTCCTTGATATTCGGCAGGTGTCCGGCCGAAAACTCCACGTCGATGACGGGGCCGGATACCTGAACAATGGTTCCTTGCTTCATGTTGCTCACGCTTCCTTCCTGTGTTTCCGGCGCTGAGCCTTGGCACCGGCGGAAATTTCGGTGATTTCCTGGGTAATGGCCGCCTGCCGCACCCGGTTATATTGCAGGGACAGGTCGCCCAGCAGCTTTTCCGCGTTCTGGTTGGCGGTATCCATGGCGGCCATGCGGGCGTTCTGCTCGCAGCAGAAGCTGTCGATCAGGGCGCTGTAAACAAAGCCGGTGATGTAGCTGTGCATCACGCCGTCCAGCACCTGATTTGCCGAGGGGGTGAACTCGAAGGGCTGCTCCACCGCCTTCTCCTTGGCCGGGGTGGCGAAGTGGGTGCGGTGGAAGGGCAGCAGACGGGTGGACTTGGCCTCCGACAGCATACTGGTCTTCATGTCGGTGTAAATGATAAAAATTTCCTTCAGCCGTCCCCGGTTGAAGCCGTCCAGCAGCAGATCGCTGATCTCCCGTGCCCGGGACAGGGTGGGATTCTGGGCGGTGTAGAGGAAGCTGTGCTGAATGGGGACCCGGTGCTGGGCGAAGAAGTGCCGCCCGTACTCCCCCACCACATACAGCTCCAGGTCGGGGTGCTCGCTGCGAAGGCGCAGGGTCTCCTTGAGCACGTTCTGGTTATAGGCCCCGGCCAGGCCCTTGTCCGCCGTAATGACCAGGCAGCCATAGGTCCCCTCCAGGGGGGTGTCGTCGTCCGGGGGGTAGAAATAGCGGCTGTTCACGTCGTTGGCCGTGCGGAAAATGCGCTTGATCTCCCCCCGCAGGCTCTCGAAATAGGGGCGGGTGTGGTCCAGGTCCTCCTTGGCCTTCCGCAGCTTGGTGGAGGCGATGAGATACATGGCGTTGGTGATCTTTTTCGTCTCACGCACGCTCTCGATCCGGGTCTTGATCTCCTTGGTGCTGGCCATCTCAGGCACCACGCTTTCCCCGCTCCAGGTATTGGGCCTGGAAGCGTCTGGACAGGACCAGGATGGTCTCCCCGTCCTCCGGCGTCAGCACGCCGTTGTCGTCGATCCGGCTGCACAGGCCGGGGTCCCGGCTCTCCACATCGGCCAGCAGGGCCTCCCGGAAGTCGTCCATCCGGTCCAGGGGGATGTCCTGCATGACGTGCTTCAGGGCGGCGGTGAGCAGAATGACCTGCTGGTGCTGCTGGAGGGGGTGATACTGCTTCTGCCGCAGCAGACGCATCAGGCCCTGCCCGTAGACCAGCTGGCGCTTGGTGGTGTCGTCCAGGTCGCTGGAGAACTGGGTGAAGACCTCCATCTCCCGGTACTGGGCCAGATCCAGACGGATGGCACCGGCGGCCTTTTTCATGGCCTTGGTCTGGGCGTCGCCGCCCACACGGGACACGGACAGGCCCACGTTCACGGCGGGACGCTGGCCGGAGAAGAACAGGTCGCTCTCCAGGAAGATCTGTCCATCGGTGATGGAGATGATGTTGGTGGGGATATAGGCGGACACGTCCCCCGCCTGGGTCTCTACGATGGGCAGGGCGGTCATGCTGCCGCCGCCCAGCTCGTCAGACAGGTGGGCGGAGCGCTCCAGCAGACGGGAGTGCAGATAGAACACGTCGCCGGGGTAGGCCTCACGGCCGGGGGAGCGCTCCAGCAGCAGGCTCAGGGCGCGGTAGGCGATGGCGTGCTTGGACAGGTCGTCGTAGACGATGAGCACGTCCCGGCCCTGATACATGAAATACTCGCCCAGGGCGGTGCCCGCATAGGGGGCGATGTATTGCAGCGACGCGGGGGCGCTGGCCGGGGCATCCACCACCACGGTGTAGTCCATGGCTCCCCGGCGGGTGAGGTTGTTCACCAGCTGGGCTACCGAGCTGGACTTCTGCCCGATGGCCACATAGATACACACCACGTTCTTCCCCTTCTGGTTCAGAATGGTGTCCAGGGCGATGGCGGTCTTGCCCGTCTGCCGGTCGCCGATGATCAGCTCGCGCTGGCCCCGGCCGATGGGGAACATAGCGTCGATGGCCAGCAGGCCGGTCTCCATGGGCTTGTTCACCGGCTGGCGGTCCAGAATTCCGGGGGCGGGGGTCTCGATGGGGCGGTACTCCTGGGCGGGGATGCTCCCCTTGCCGTCGATGGGCGTACCCAGGGCGTCTACCACCCGGCCCAGGAAGGCGTCGCTCACCGGCATACCGGCGGTCTTGCCGGTGCGGCGGACGATGCTGCCCTGAACGATCTCCTCACTGTCGCCGAACAGGATACAGCCCACCTCGTCCCGGCGCAGGTCCTGGGCCATACCCTTGACGCCGCCGGAGAACACCAGGATCTCGCCGTACTGCACATGGCTCAGGCCGCTGACGGTGGCGATCTCGTCGCCCACGGTGAGCACCTTGCCGGTCTCCTCTGCGGTGATGGCGGGGTTCCAGCTCTCCACCGCCTCCCGCAGCAGGGGGACGATGGACTCCTGGTCGGGGTCCAGCTGCTGCATCCGCTCCCGGAACTGCCGCATCCGGCCCTCCAGGCTCCAGTCGTACAGGTCGGGTCCCACTTGCAGGCGGAAGCCGCCGGTCAGGCTGTCGTCCTGCTTCCACTCTAACGCGACCGGGCCGTATTTCTTGGCCAAAAAGTCCTGAAAGCGCTGCTTCTGCTTGTCGCTGGGGGCGGCGGCGCTGTACAGGATGGCGGTTGGAAGCTCCTTAGTGCTGCTCATCCTTACCACCCTCCTCCCCTGCCAGCTCCAGGAAGCGGTCGAAAGCGTCGCCGTCGGACTGGAGCACCAGCTTCTCGGCGGCCTCCACGGCCATCTCCTTCACGGCCTGGCGGGCATCCGCCATCATCTTGTCCCGGCCGCGGACCGCCTGGGTCCGGGCGTCGGCCAGGATCTTCTCCGCCTGCTTCCGGGCGTCCTCCAGCTGCTGCTGGGCGGCGTTGTGGGCCTCCGCCTGGGCGTTCCGGCGGATGTCCATCAGCTGCTCCTGGGCCCGGTCCAGCTCCTGCTGGGCCTGGGTCTTCAGGTCCTCCGCGTCCTTCGCGGTCTGGGCCGCCTTGTCGGCCTGCTCCTGATAGAATGCCTCCCGCTGGTCCATGAACCGCTTCACCGGGCGGTAGAGCAGAAAGTACAGCCCCCCGCCCAGAATGGCGAAGTTCATCAAATGCAGCAGGATCTGCTGCCAATCAATATTCAATGGGATGTTCATGCTCTTCCCACCTGCCTTACAGCACAAAGATAATCAGAATAACCACCAACAGGGCGTAGATAATGGCAGTTTCGATAAACACCAGGCCCAGCATCAGCGTGGTGCGGATCTTGCTCTCCGCCTCGGGCTGACGGGCGATGCCCTCCACGGACTTACCGGCGGCCAGGCCCATACCGATGGCGCCGCCGCAGGCACCCAGACCGATGGCCAGACCGGCGGCCACGGCCTTCAGCCCCAGGCTGCTGCCCGAATCACTGTCGGCGGACTGGCTCTGGCTGGTCTCCGGGGCGGAGCTGTCCCCCGCAGCAAAGGCGGGAACGGCCATAACGGTGAGCATCGCCACCAGCATCATCATCAGTACCAGCATTTTTCCGGAAAACTTCTTGTTCATTGTATTCAGCCTCATTTCATGTCTTTCTATTGGGGATAGAATCGTCTTCGGTTCATGTCTGAGCCGGAGCTTGCTCTTTCTTATGCCGCTTCGCCTTTGGCTCCGGCGGCTCCGAGACCTCACCGTAGAACAGGGCGGTGAGCATGGTCAGCACATAGCTCTGGATCACCGCGTGCAGCAGGGTGAACAGCACACCCACCAGCACGGGCAGCACAAAGCTCAGGCTCATGTAGTAATACACCAGCTCCGTCACCAGCAGACCGCTGAGCAGTGCGCCGAACAGACGGAAGCTCATGGAGATGGGCAGGGAGAACTCCTTCAGGGTGGCCTCCACGCCGTTTAACCCGTTGTTGCGGATGCCGCCGGACAGGATCACCAGATAGGACAGACAGCCCAGGGCGATGGCCCCGTTCACGTCGGACAGGGGGGCGGGCAGGGTGATGGATCGGCCGGTGGTGGTCATCCACTGGAGGCCGAACATCTCGAACATGGTGCCCACAAAGACATAGACCCCGGCGGCAAAGAGGTAGACCCCCAGGAACTTGTTCCGGCGGGGACTGCTCTCCTTGGCCATGCCGTCAAACATACCCACCACCAGCTCCAGACACAGCTGGAGCCTGCCGGGGACATATTGGAACTTGGGGATGGCCAGCACTCGGATCAGCGCCGCCCCAAGGAGCAGCACCGCCGTGACGATCATACCGGAGATCAGGCCGGGGTTGACCTCCTTCCCCCCGAACAGGCTGACCCGGTTCGCGTCGTGGAGCACCGCATCCCGCATCACGGCGGAGATGCTCTCCTTCTCCCCTCCCCCGCCGCCGGGCAGGACCAGGGAGGCCACCAGAAGGGCCGCGACAATGCACAGCCAGATGATTATCCTTCGCAGCAGCTGACTTCGTTCCGCTGCCGTCATTTTTTTCATAGGACAACCGCTCCTTCCTCTTTCACTTACTATATCTATGATAAACAGCTCACGGAGCTGAGATCATCCACCCAGGGAAAACGCAAAAACTGCCCCCCT